>JAJFIN010000469.1 GCA_021774955.1 Alphaproteobacteria bacterium
GAAATCACTTGGTTGATAATCTCGATCGACGGGGTGTATTGCCAGTGTTTCTCCGCGGTCGGATTAAGCCAGACAACGTGTTCATAGATGTCTGTGATCCGTTGGATCCAGAGAGCACCGGGTTCTTCGTTCCAATGTTCAACGGAACCGCCGGGATAGGTGATCTCGTACGGGCTCATGGTGGCGTCACCGACAAAGATCACTTTGTAATCGTGGGGATAGCGGTGAAGTACGTCCCAGGTATCCATTTTTTCGGCGTGACGGCGGCGATTATCCTTCCATACCGATTCATACATGCAATTGTGGAAATAGAAATATTCCATATGTTTGAATTCGGTGCGGGCGGCCGAGAACAATTCCTCGCAAGTGCGAATGTGAGCGTCCATCGAGCCACCGACATCGAAAAAGATCAGCACCTTCACTTTGTTGTGGCGTTCGGGCACCATTTTAATGTCGAGATAACCCTGATGGGCGGTGGAGCGGATGGTATCGGGAAGATCAAGCTCGGTGGCTGCGCCTTCGCGGGCGAATTTCCTCAAACGGCGCAGGGCGACTTTAATATTCCGTGTACCGAGTTCCACAGAATCATCCAGGTTTTTGTATTCGCGCTTGTCCCAGACTTTAACCGCTTTGCCGTGACGACCTTCATCTTGGCCGATCCTGATGCCTTCGGGATTATAACCGTAAGCGCCAAAAGGAGACGTGCCGCCGGTGCCGATCATTTTATTGCCACCTTCGTGGCGCTTCTTTTGTTCTTCCAGGCGCTCTTTCAGCGTCTCCATCAGCTTTTCCCAGCCGCCGAGGGATTCGATCATCTCTTTTTCTTCATCGGTTAGGAATTTCTCGGTGAGCTTGCGCAGCCATTCTTCCGGGATTTCAGCTTTGAAGACATCATCCATGATCTCCATGCCACGGAAGACATGGCCGAAGACTTGGTCAAATTTGTCGAGATTGCGCTCGTCTTTCACCAAGGTGGTGCGTGAAAGATAGTAGAAATCGTTGACCTTATAATTGGCCAAGTTTTTCTCCATGGCCTCAAGGAGAACGAGATATTCCTTCAACGTTACCGGAACGCTGGCTTGTCTGAGTTCAGTGAACAATGTGTAAAACACAGGTGCTCCTAGTTATCTACTGGTACTTGCGTCGCGTATTTTTTTAGTTGTTACGTTCGCGTCGCGCCAAGAAGGCCAACCGTTCAAACAGATGAACGTCTTGTTCGTTCTTCAGCAAAGCGCCGTGCAGCGGCGGAATGAGTTTTGATGGATCGCGTTCGCGCAGAACGGATTCGTCAATATCTTCAACCATCAGCAATTTCAACCAATCGAGCAGTTCCGACGTCGACGGTTTTTTCTTCATGCCCGGCACGTCACGCACTTCGTAAAAGACCTTGAGCGCTTCAGCCACGAGCTTTTGTTTGATGTCGGGATAGTGGACGTCGATGATTTTTTTCATCGTGTCTTCATCAGGAAATTGAATGTAATGGAAGAAGCACCGGCGCAAGAATGCGTCCGGCAATTCTTTTTCATTGTTTGAAGTGATGATGACGATCGGGCGTTCTTTGGCCTTCACCACTTCGCCGGTTTCGTAAACGAAGAATTCCATGCGATCGAGTTCGAGCAAAAGGTCGTTTGGAAACTCGATGTCGGCTTTGTCGATTTCATCGATCAGCAGGATAACTCTCTCATCACAAGTGAAGGCGTCCCAGAGTTTGCCTCTTTTAATGTAATTGCGAATGTCCTGGACACGCTCATCGCCGAGCTGTGAATCGCGTAGGCGCGAAACAGCGTCATATTCATAAAGACCCTGTTGGGCTTTGATGGTTGATTTGATGTGCCACTCGATCAAGTCGACCCCGATGGCTTGTGCGACTTCATGGGCCAACACGGTTTTGCCGGTGCCCGGTTCGCCTTTTACCAGGAGCGGGCGCTCCAAGGTGATGGCGGCATTAACGGCTACACGCAGATCTTCCGTCGCGACGTAGTCTTTGGTTCCCTCGAATTTCATGCTGGTCCTTCTTATTCTTATCAAACTGAGCAATTGTCAGTTGGACAGTAAGGCTTACGGATTGGGGTTTCAAGCCACCATCTGGGGAATGGACTGTGCAAGCGGTCACAAAAAACGGCCGCCAGCGTGAGGCTGACGGCCGCGATATTGGTACGAATCAACGGCTAGACAGTGTCGCCGGTAATTTTTTGGCTCCTTACCAGTCGACTTGGAAACGCACGCCCAGGCTGTTGATTTTGTCATCGGGTGCCGATTCTGTGGCGGCGAAGGAATTGCTGACATCGGTATAGACATAATTGACCATGGCCCGAACGTAGTTGTTCAGATGCCAGTTCACACCGAACAGGATGGAATCTTGTTGACCGCCCATGATGGCGCCATCTTCCAGATCGAGGAAGTCATAGCGGACGGCAACTTGGACAGCCCCATGACCGCCTTCACCAACTGGATTTTGTACTTTTACCCGGCCGAACGAACCTTTGTTGGCTTTATAGGTCCGGTGTTCGCCAGTTAGGAACCAGCTTGCGTCGACATAACCGCCATTGAATTTCGGATCAGATCCGCCGCCAATAGCTTCTGCAGTGATTTGACCGTATTCACTTTGGACCGAAAACGGACCGAACACGCCAGCAGCTTCAACACCCCAGAACATGTCTTTCTCAGCGGCGATGCTGCCGGTGCTGACAAAGCGCTTAGATACGTGAACCTGTGGGCGTTGACGATATCGGATGGTTAAATCGCCGTCAGCGTTTTCGCGGTAAAAGACCGAGGCGCCTAAATGGATGGCGCGATCTTTTTCGGCGATCGGGGCGAAGGTGCCGCGTGCGCCGTAGAGATGACCTTCTTTGGTGGAGCTATCCCCAGCGCTTTGGCCATAAGCGCCAACTTTGAAAGTGTAATTGTCACCGGCAAAATTCGCTGATGCGCCGATGCGACGGTCAAAACCGAAAGCATCGGTAATGGCCGCGCGTTCCATAAATGTAATGTAACGCGAGCTTGTTTGTTCTTCGAGCGAGGTTGGATGCTTTTGCTGGCCGATGGTGATTGCCGCCGGTTTGGTTTTGAATTGGACATAAGCATCGGTGATATCGGCTTTATCACCGGCGAAATCGACTTCGAATTTGTATTTGAAGAAGCCGCCATATTGACCTTCGGCACCAAGACGGGCACGACGAAGCTCAGTACCGTCTGAATAATCATATCCAGCGACGTCACCATCTTGATAAATGTAGTCGGCCATAATGCGACCGCGGATTTTGAACTTAAACTTGCCATCAGCGCTGGAAATCTCCGGTGCGCCTTTCCATTTGATTACAATCTCATCATCCGCAGCGGCCCCACCGACGCTGAGGGATAGTGCGGCAAGTGCTGCAAATGCCGTCCCCGTCTTTCTTATGAAAGTCATCTATTTACCCTTTTCCTAAGGAATTTCTGTGCTGACGGTCTGGCAAGGCTTTGCCCCCTCCGTCAAGCAAACGTTTAGCCAAATGGAATTGAATGTGACAGGGGGGTCACAAAAAATTCACACGAGGGGGAAAGGGCCGTGACACATAGTATTGTCACTTAAGTGTCATGAAATTGTGGCGTGATGATGGTGCGAATCGAACGCTGGTTAGCGCGCTTTAGCTTCCTCGCTAAACACCTTCAGCGCTTCGCCCATCTTCGACATGGAATCATCCCAATCTCGATAAACGTCAGGCATGAAGACGTGACAATTCGGGTACCAGGGGAAAGTATCCGTGCCGAGCATTGGCCACACTTCAGCAATGGCAATCATCCACAATTGACTGCCGACAGAACCACCGATTGCACTGGCGGCTGTGGGAGCCGAAATAACCAGGTCGAGGGCTGCGCATAGCGCTGCGTTATTATCAAGATCGTCTTTTAGATCGAGGCCTTCGAGTTGGTGGATGGTCACGCCGTGAAGATCATAGGCCGTTTTGATTTCCTCATCGCAATCTCCGTACTGAAGATTGATAAAAGTGACGTCTTTGTTTGACAAAACCGGCGCCCAGGACTCCATCGGGCTGAAATACTTACTCCGGCTGGCTTTCATAATCATACTGCGCCAGCAAATGCCGACTTTTGGTTTGTCAGATAAGGCATCTAATTGATCGCGCCAGTGAGAGACGCGGTCAGGACCGGGTTTCAATAAGACCTGATCCTCGGGAAACTTACTGATGTCGTCTCGGTAATATTGAAGTGTGGTGCCGAAGGGACAAAAATAATCAACGCCGCCAAGTTCATCGATCCAAGGGGCACCGCGGGCGAGCTTGCCGTTATGGCGGCCACCGACATGCGGTCCGGTGACTGCTTCTGGAAAGGAGCGAGCGAATAACGTTACCAAGCGTTCATCGCAAGAGATGAACACTTTTCCTTCCGGTCCGACATCACGAATGATTTCGTTGAAGGCATTGGCGAACATGATTTCGTCACCGATGCCCTGTTCGGCGGCAAGAATAATGCGCTTGCCTTTTAAGTCTTCACCTTGCCAAAGGGGCGCGTTGAAGGCCCAGACAGTTGCACCGCGAAAACGCGGGGAATGACGGATCTCATATTCTTTCCAGGACTCGTCGAGCTTACCCATATGCATTTTACAAACTGAGCGTCCATGCATCATCTCAACATAATCGGGATTAGCCTCGCCGCTTAATGACAGGGCTTTATCGTAATGCTCGAGGGAGGCTTGGTTTTCGCCGATATGGTTTAGAATATAGGCGATGTTGTGATAGGCGCGGCAGAAACTGGGATTGAGGCGCAGTGCTTCAGTGTAAAAAGTTTTAGCTTCTTCAACCTGTCCGCACTCCATGGTGATAGTGCCCATGGTGTTCCACAATTCAGGTTGTTCGGGCATCCGGTAGATTGCGGCCTTTAGAAATTCAATAGCTTCGTCGTATTGGCCTCGATCTCTCATGATCCCGGCTAGATTGTTGTAACCAGAATGATGGTTGGGGTTCATTTCGATATAGATCTTGAATAGACGCTCAGCGCCATCAAGCATGTCTAGCTTCCAAGCCAGAAGACCAAGATTGATGTATATTTCGGCGTCTGTGGGGTCGAGGGCGACTGAGCGCTCGTACATTTGCAGCGCTTTGTAAAGTTGACCAAGCTTTTCCAAGCCCATGGCCAGGATATGATGCCCTTGAGCATGGTTCTCATCGATCAGTAAGGCATCAAGAGCATATTGCGTTGAAGCTACGAAATCGAACTTCTTGTATGCGTTGAGGGAGCGGCGAAGAAGATTCTCCGCCTTGCGCGTTTTACCACTGGTTTTGCTTTGTGAAGCTTTGCCAATGTTTTTTTCGAATTTTTCTAGAAATTCCTTTTTGCCGCCGATACCGATACTGACGTCTAATTGAGGTTCGACGATGTCCGCGTCCAAAGGATTATTAACAATGTCACCTATCGATGGTGACGCATTTTCATCCGTAGCAGGAGGTATAGCGATGGCTGCGTTGGCGCGGCTCATAAACAATAACAATCTCTTGAGATATAGTTTTGCCGGACAAGGCTCGTCAAATACACTTAAGAAATATTGAAGATCGGCGAAAACACAGGGGAATGTTCGGGAGAATAATTTATTAACCATGTCAGCCTAAAGTGGTCATTGCGTTAACACTTCGGCAAGGTGATTTGATAACAGATCGTTAAGTCACGTTGACCGATGATAGTGAATGTTATTTCCGGAAGGGAGAACACAATGCCATTGAAACTGTCACTTAAGCCAGGTGAGAAATTTGTGCTAAATGGCGCTGTCATCGTCAATGGTGACAAACGGACGAACCTGATTATTCAGAACAAAGCCTCGATATTGCGGGATAAAGATATTATTCAGCAAGAAGACGCAAACACGCCGGCCAAGCGAATTTATTTTCCTGTCATGATGATGTATCTCGACGAGGAAAATAGCCAGGACTATTACGATGAATTTACTATGCGCATGGCCGAATTTATGGGCGCAATGGATAATCCCGATATTCTCGGCGTTTGTGTTGCTGTTAGTAAAGATGTCATGTGTCAGGATTATTATCAGGCTTTGAGTAAGTGTCGTCTGTTGTTTGAGTTTGAGGACGAAAGGTTATCGTATGTCCCTGAAGGCGTATCAAAAGACGCAACAGGTCACCGAGAATCCGCGTGAGACTGAATACCGGCTGTTTGGCCAAGTAACCCGAGCGTTGATGGATGCAGTTGGTTCTGCGCCAACGGACCATAAACTTGTCGATGCCATAGATTGGAACCGGCGCATGTGGAGTACACTGGCCGCAGATTGCGCCAGCGATGACAACAAGCTGCCAGAGCAATTGCGGGCATCGATTATCTCCCTTTCGATATTTGTTTCCAAATATTCAAGCCAAGTAATACGCGAAGGCGCTGAACTTGATACCCTGATCGATATTAATAAGACGATCATGGAAGGCTTGAGCCCAAAGGCTGAGCCGGCACTGGTTTAAGATACAACTTCTTCCGGAATCCAACCCGCCCATCCTTCGAGACGTGATCTACGATCACCCTCAGGATGACGTTGTCGTATTTGGAAAGTCACTCACTTTAACTGCGCAAAAGAGTAACCGTTACCCTGAGGAACCTGCGCAGCAGGTGTCTCGAAGGGTCGGGTGTAAACATTCTACTCGGCAATGTTAGGGTAATCGAAACTCTCGTTACGAGGTTGCCGAGTAGGCAAAAAATGCCGCTTACGGAAATATTTGCCGGGTTATATGTTCCATAAGGCAATAATTGCCGCGTGAAATATACCTAACGGCAAAATGCTCCGCCCTCA
>JAJFIN010000470.1 GCA_021774955.1 Alphaproteobacteria bacterium
GATAGCCAAGCCCGTCCAAGTCGGATTGCTGATGAAGGCTCCCAGATTTATGCCAAGGAAAATAGAAGCCGCGGCTTTGGGAATAATGCCGACACCCGTGCCTAATAAAAACTGATAGCCGCGCATACCCGACGCCCCACACACGACATTGACAAAGATAAAAGGACCGGCGGGAACATTGCGCACGAGTGCTGACGCGAGGATGCCATTTCGCGCGATCAATTGTTTGAGCTGACGTAGCCGCGTGCCAGAGGCGGCTTGCACCCAAGTGCTAAACTGGCGACCGATGTAAAAATGTAAGACCGCGCTAACAATCGTACCGAGCCACGCATAGGTCATCGCAAGGTAGGGTGGGAACAACGCACCTGTTAAAGTGTGTAACAAAAACTGTGGTGTCCCTAGCAACCCAAATGCCACGTAAGCGACAACGACGATAACAAGTGCAGACGGGTTATCCGCTGCCCAAATCATCCAGCTTTTGACTTGTTCGCTTTGCAGATCGAGCTGGGTGCCGGTGATATAAATCGCCACCACCGAAAATAAAAGCATGGACGACACGACCAGGCGACCAATGGCCTTTCCCCCCTGGTCCCCATTTGCCCATCGATTCAATCGGTCGCGGAGTGCCATAACTTCAACCACAAAACAGTTACTAGGCGCGCCGGTTAGCATAGAATTGGCGGCGACGCTATGGCCAGTATGCCAAATCAAGCACCGGCTGCAAGATCTCCTCTTAATAGAGTTAACAAGGAAAACACCGGCCGCGAACCAGTGTCTTCAATCCTCCTTTCATATAGGGCTAGGATCTAGACCGGATAATAGGACGGCTGTCGGTTGCGATGTTCACGGGCCAGATGTGCCGAGCGGGTTTCAAGCCTTGTTTGAAGTTCGCGCATGAAGGTTTCGCCATCAAGACCTGGCTCAATGGCTGGTAACACCTCGATCGCAGCGGGGCCTGCGAATTTGCGCAATTGGTTTTGCGGCCATCTCAAGCCCATATTGGTCGCGACGGGCACGACCGGCAGATCAAGGCTTTGATAGAGATGCATAACGCCCTTTTTGTAGGTTGTCGGCGCGCCGACAGGAACCAGCTTGCCTTCCGGGTAAATGAGGATCGGGCGGCCTTCGTCGCGTGCACGTTTGGCACCGGCATCGAGGGTGGAATACTCTACGCCACCGCCGCAACGGTCGATCAGCACCAGTCCCAGCTTCCGGACAATGGGGCCGAGGAGAGGGAAATCTTCTAGGTCGCGCATAGCAACGGGAGCCACCTGTTTGTTGATGGCCATCATGATGATGCCGTCGACCCAACTTTGGTGCTTCCCGGCGATGATGTAGGGGCCGTTTTTGGGGAGATTTTCTAACGCGCGAAGATCAAGCTTGATGCCACCCACATGGCGCATGCCAAAAATGACCGCCTTTGACCAGGCATGGATCAATCCGAGCAATGGTCGGCGGCTCGGCAGCAACGTTAAAGGCAATCCAAAAATAACGGTAATGGCTGTATACCCATAGAAGTAAACGTTAAATAGAAATGATCTCAGCATGTTGATCTCCACTGTGGCGGCGCAATGAAGTTTAATATAAGTAAGTAATTACTCACTTCAAGGGGTAAATGGAGATATTTGTCGGTTAACTGGAATGCAGGGAATTTGGTTCCGGCAAGAAAAATCGGCACTAGTTGATAGACGGTCCAGCGCGTGCCTAACATAGCCACCAACAGAATCGGACAGGGGCGGCAGACGATATGGAAATCCTCACCAACATCACGAGCACCATCAACGGCATCGTCTGGGGTCCGCCTATGCTGGTTTTGATCCTCGGCACCGGGCTTTACTTGATGGTCGGTCTCGGCTTCATGCCCATCCGTCGGTTGGGCATGGGTTTCAGTCTTTTGTGGAAAGGCCGCAAAGGCGGATCTGAGGAAGATGGAGAGATTTCTCCATTCAATGCCCTCATGACGGCTCTGTCGGCAACCATCGGCACCGGCAATATTGGCGGTGTCGCCATTGCTGTTGTCATCGGCGGGCCGGGCGCTTTGTTCTGGATGTGGGCGACCGCCTTGGTTGGCATGGCCACTAAATATGCCGAAGCCGTTTGCGCCGTGAAATACCGCGAGGTCGATGAACTGGGCAACCATGTCGGCGGCCCCATGTATTACATCAAGAATGGATTGGGTAAGAATTGGCACTGGCTGGGAATTGCATTTGCCGTCTTCGGCATGATCGCTGGTTTCGGCATCGGCAACACCACTCAATCAAACGCCGTCGCTGGTGTCTTTGAAGACAGTTTTGGTATCTCGACTAACATCACCGGCCTAGTGATGGCGCTTCTTGTTGGTCTCGTTATTATCGGTGGGGTGAAACGCATCGCCCGCGTGGCTGGTGTCCTCGTCCCGTTTATGGCCGTGACTTATTTTTCTGCCGGCATCATTGTTGTGCTCATCAATGCCGACGCCATCCCCGGCGCATTCGCATTGATCGTCAAAAGCGCGTTTGCACCGGAAGCCGCAGCGGGCGGGGCAGTCGGCGCTGCCATCATGCTGGCCGTGCGCCAAGGTGTTGCCCGTGGCATCTTTTCCAATGAAGCCGGCCTCGGTTCAGCCGCCATTGCCCATGCCGCTGCTCAAACCAAAGATCCGGTGCGCCAAGGCTTGATCGCCATGCTTGGCACCTTCATCGATACGATTGTCGTGTGCACTGTCACGGGGCTCGCCATTGTCACATCAGGTGCTCTTGCAGACGCCAATGGAATTGAAGGCGCTAAACTCACCAGCCATGCCTTCGAACTCGTGATGCCGGGCATTGGTGGCTATGTCGTCTCCATTTCGCTGGCCGTCTTTGCTTTCACCACCATCCTGGGGTGGTCCGTCTACGGAGAACGCTGTGCCGAGTTCCTTTTTGGCGTCAAGGCCATCATGCCGTTCCGCATTTTTTGGACCTTAGCCGTGCCAGCAGGCGCCATCGGAAATCTCGGTTATATCTGGCTTCTTTCCGACACACTTAACGCCATGATGGCGTTGCCCAATCTCATCGCTCTGTTGTTGTTAAGTCCGGTGGTGTTCAAATTAACCAAAGAATATTTCAACAAAACACCGTGATGGCGTTGCTACGTGCGGCAATTGGCAACTTGTTGATATTTGGCGCGCGCGCTATGAAGTGCGCATGAGCGAAAAGACACCTTATGAACTTCTAGGCGGTGAGCCCGCCGTGCGTGAACTCTGCAAAGCCTTTTATGGCTACATGGACCGCAGCGAGGACGCGCACGAACTGCGCGACATGCATAAAGAGGACCTGAGTGCAATCGAACAAAAGCTGTTCGAATACCTATCCGGTTGGTTGGGCGGCCCCTCGCTCTATTACGAGCGTACCGGCACCGTCTGTTTATCCGACGCCCACAAACCCTATCCCATCGGTGCTAAAGAACGCGATCAATGGCTTTTGTGCATGGACCACGCCCTCGGGGAAATAGGCGCTTCAGACGATGTCCGCGCCATGCTTAAAGAGCCATTCTTCCATATTGCAGATTTTGTGACCAACAAAGCGTAACCCGGATAGGGACCGCTTGCAGAAGGGCACGGTCCCGAGGGAGAAAGTAAATGAGAGGATTGAAGGGCAAGGTTGCCTTTGTCACCGGTGGTGGCCGCGGGATTGGCCGGGCCATTTGTCAGCGCTTGGCCGAAGAGGGCGC
>JAJFIN010000048.1 GCA_021774955.1 Alphaproteobacteria bacterium
AGTATGCCAACGGCGATGACCACTGACAACAAGTAATTCTGTACACCGATTTCTATACTAATTGCGCGACTTTGCGCTTCATCGAGGCCGAGCTTGAGCGCTCCCCAAAACCCAATTGTCATCATAATGACGTTCAGACCTATGGTGACATGCCAGCCCGCTTTAAATATGACCCAGAGGTAGGGCCAGATATAAACAAGAAGAACACCCATAGTGGCCAATATCGCCGCAAACGAAAGCTTGGTGGCTAGCGGCTCGATGCGTCGCGCTAAAGCCTCGTTGAAATACCGCACAGCCATGCCAACGCCTACGGGTATGACAATCAGCTTAACAATTCGGATCATCGAATCGATGACCGGAAGTCGAATGTCGTGGCCTTCACCAGTAAAAAGCATCAGGCCGAGATTGACGAACAACGGGATCGTGAAAACGACAATGACCCCGCTGACCGCTGTCAGCGAAACCGACAATGCCACGTCACCGCGCGCTAAGTAGCTGAAAAAATTGGATGTAGCCCCACTCGGGCAACAAGCCAAAATGATCAGCCCGATGGCAATCGGTAGGGGTGGTTGAAACAAGGCGACCAATCCAAATCCAATTGCAGGCAGCAATAGAAGTTGCGCGCCGAGGCCAAAAAGGGCGGCGCGCGGTTGTCTGCGAACCCTTTCAAAATCATCAAGGCTGAGTGTCAGCCCCATCGTGGTCATGATTATAATGAGCGCCCATGTGCCAAGATCTGACACATTGATCCCCCACATTTCAACGCTGAGGAGATTGAGGGATTGCAGTTCATCAAGCATATATTTGACTTCCTCTGTCGGCGCGACGAGCGCTCTTTACATCCCAATGATTCACCTATATGAGGACGCGTCAACTCTGTATGAAGGAAGTTGACCATGAAAATTCGCGAAGCGCTGACCTTTGATGACGTCCTCCTCCAACCGGCTGCTTCGAGTGTCCTCCCAGGTGAGGCTGACACGCGTACTAGGCTAACCCGCACCATAGATTTGGGAATTCCGCTCGTCTCCGCCGCTATGGACACGGTGACCGAAGCTCCTTTAGCCATTGCTATGGCTCAAACCGGGGGAATTGGTGTCCTTCATCGCAACATGACGATTGAAGAACAAGCGGAACAAGTCCATCAGGTCAAAAAATATGAATCAGGCATTGTCTTCAATCCAGTGACAATCGGTCCGGACGCGACCCTGCGCGATGTCCAACGCCTTAAAGACAAGAACCGGATTTCAGGCATTCCAGTTGTTGCGGAAGATCATATATTACTGGGTATACTGACTTACCGAGATGTCCGGTTTGCCGATGATCCCAACACGCCGGTTTCTGAATTGATGACAAAAGAAGGTTTAGTGACCGTCAATGAAAATGTGCAATTGGATGAGGCGCGTCGTCTCCTCCATCGGCACCGGATCGAACGCCTGCTCATTGTCGACAAGGATTATCGATGCACTGGTCTCATCACCGTCAAAGATATGGAAAAGGCCGAATCGTATCCGAATGCCTGCAAAGATGAGCAAGGTCGTCTGCGCGTTGCAGCCGCGACGACCGTTGGACCTGAAGGCTTTGAACGATCGCAAGCCCTGATAGAAGCAGGCGTTGACCTGGTTGTTGTCGACACCGCCCATGGACATTCATCGCGTGTGATCGATGCTGTGCGTGAACTAAAATCCTGGCGCAATCATATTCAGATTGCCGCCGGTAATGTAGCCACAAAAGAGGCAGCCATCGCATTGATCGATGCGGGCGTTGATGCCATCAAAGTGGGTATCGGCCCGGGTTCGATTTGCACAACGCGGATCGTTGCCGGTGTCGGCGTTCCTCAATTGACGGCCATTATGGATGTCGTCGAAGCTGCCCAAATAGCTGAGGTTCCGGTCATAGCCGATGGCGGTATCAAATATTCAGGCGATCTGGCCAAGGCCATTGCAGCCGGTGCCGATTGTGCCATGATTGGTTCACTACTGGCGGGAACCGATGAAACACCCGGCGAAGTCTTTCTTTATCAAGGTCGTTCGTATAAAACCTATCGCGGTATGGGCTCGGTTGGCGCCATGGCGCGCGGCTCGGCTGACCGCTACTTCCAGAAAGAAGTAACCGACGATCTGAAACTCGTGCCTGAGGGCATCGAAGGGCAGGTGCCTTATAAGGGCACAGCAAGCCAAGTGGTTCATCAATTGGTTGGTGGCTTGCGCGCGGCCATGGGGTATACCGGTAGCGCGACGCTCAAAGAATTCAAAGAACGGGCGACTTTTGTGCGCATATCTGGCGCCGGGCTTAATGAGAGCCATGTCCACGATGTGATGATCACGCGCGAAGCGCCGAACTACAAACAGTCGAATTGAGTAGGCCCGGCTTAACAACGGCCTCAACAAACGGAAGCATCAAACAATGAAGCCGGGCGCACGCGTTCAAGCCGCAATCGATATATTAAATCAGATTGCTGAAGAAAAGAATCCAGCTGAATCTGTTCTCAAAACCTGGGCGCGGAAAAACCGTTACGCTGGATCAAAAGATCGCGCCCAAATACGCTCTTATGTATTCGACGTGATACGAAATTGGAGTTCGCTGGCATGGACAATGGATAGCGACGCGGCACACGCGCTCATAGTCGGTTGTCTTGCTGATCACGAAAACGAGCATCCCGAATGGCGTGATTGGTTCGATGGCGAAGGCCACAACCCCGAACCACTATCCCCTGAAGAACAAGAAAAACTATCCAAACCACGCGCAGAATATAAACCAGATTGGGTGAAGCACAATGTACCTGAATGGCTTTTGCCGGATCTTGAAAAAACCTTCGGAGTAGGTCTCACCGATGAATTGGCTGCCCTAAATGAACGAGCACCCATAGACCTCAGGGTCAATCGTTTGAAGGTCGTGCGTAAAGCCGCTCGCGCTCATCTGCGCCGAGCGGACATCGCCACCCACGCAACGCCACACGCGGAATTCGGGCTGCGTGTTGAGCCTCCTGAAAACAGCAAACTTCCAGATCTCACAAAAATCAAACCCTTTTTGGATGGTGAGTTTGAAATTCAAGATGAGGGCTCGCAGCTTGTTGTGTCACTAGCCAATGCTGGTGAATCCCAACAGGTGATCGAGCTATGTGCGGGTGGTGGGGGCAAGACTGTCGCACTGGCCGACGCAATGAAAAACAAAGGCCAAATCTTTGCCTGTGATATTGACAAAAGACGCCTTGAAAATATTCGCCCGCGTATGCAGCGTGCCAATGTTCGTAATGTACAGCTACGAGTGTTGCAAGACTGGTCGCCGAAAGCGGGCGAGACTGACCCGGATCTTGAGGACCTCAAGGGCGCAGTTGATCTTGTTGTAGCGGATGTTCCGTGCAGTGGTTCAGGTGCGTGGCGAAGACATCCAGATGCCAAATGGCGTTTGACGGAAACCAATCTCGATCACTACCGACGAGCACAAGCAAGGATATTGCAGAGGGCAGCTCTACTCACCAAGCCGGGTGGAGCAATTCTTTATATTACCTGCTCTGTTCTTGAAAGTGAGAACGATGATCAAATCAATGCGTTCTTGAAATCACATGATGAATTTGAAGTTTGCAAATTCGATACGGATATTCCACGTAAAAACACGGAGTTCGGTACCCAACTAACCCCTTATACGACGGGTACGGATGGGTTTTACATTTCTAGGCTCCAGCGAAAATTATAAAAAAAACCGCCCGGCTCTTTCGAACCAGGCGGGGTCTATTCGGCCGGATGTCTAAGACGCTTGTCTTTCTGCCATGGCTTTGGACATTTGTTCAAACACAGCAGACACATGTTCGTCCTTCTGAATGGCATCCCAGTAGGCAGCGACGTCTGGTGTCCGCTCAAGTGGGTTTGCGACACCAAACATCGGTATCACGCTGGTGACATAGAAAAGTAGGGTTGCGATAGCGCAATCAGCAATGGTCAGACTATCGCCGTAGGCATAGGGACCAGGTTGAATATAATGGTCAAGACGTTTTAAGCCGGTCTGAAGACCCTCGAGCCTTTGAGCAACGACCGCATCATCACGTTCCTTTGGGTTCATCTGCCCGAAAAGTGGAGCGAGATTCTCGCCGATATAAAGGTCAGCAATGCGTGACAGAGTTGCCACCTTGGCTTTACCCATTGGGTCGGATGGGCGCATGGCAGGCTCAGGTTTGACGTCTTCGATATAATTCGCAATGACCTCAGATTCTGGTATGACACCGTCATCGGTTTGGAGAGCCGGGATTTTTCCAATAGGCGTTATCGCGAGATATTCCTCAGACTTTAATCCCCCACCAGGCGGCATTTCTAGATTCGGTTCCAATCCTTTTGCCCGCGCCTGAATTAGAATTCGTGAGACAAAGGGAGATAGTGGTGCTCCGTAAAGTGTATGTGCCATTTGGTCCTCCGTTGAGACTAAAACAGGTTGTTAATTGAAAGCTTAGACCAGTCCCATGTTGCACGCCACAACAGGGGCGGGTGCTCACGGGATTATGAAGATCATGTGTGACAGTTTCACGGAAGACCGGTTGTGCACAATTACCTCCGATTTCTAGGCTTGAATTATTTGAGCGGCGACATATGGGTTTTCATTGTGTGTCGCTTCCACTATGAACGTGCCCAACACGGTTATCACGGCCGCATTTTCAAACATTTTGATCAACCGCTTTGTGTGGACAGGACAGGCCCTTGACAGAACGTATTCTTATTATCGACTTTGGTTCGCAGGTGACACAGTTGATCGCGCGACGCGTTCGCGAAAGTGGTATTTACTCAGAGATCGTCCCGTTTAACAAAGCCGATGAAATCCTCGATAGTTTCGCACCGAAGGCGATTATTCTTTCGGGCGGACCTGCGAGTGTTGCGGCAGAAGATACGCCTCGGGCACCCGAACGTATCTTCACCATGGGACTGCCGATACTGGCCATTTGTTATGGCGAGCAGACGCTAGTTGCTCAATTGGGAGGAACTGTGGAGAACGCGGCGCACCGAGAATTCGGCCGGGCCGAAATAGAAGTTGTTGCAGATTGTGCATTGTTCGAGGGATTGTGGCCTGTGGGAACCCGTGAACCCGTCTGGATGAGCCATGGTGACCGTGTCATCGATATCCCCGCAGGGTTCAAGACAGTGGCGGTGACCAAGAGTGCTCCATTTGCAGCCATTGCCGATGATGAACGCAAGTTTTATGGCGTGCAATTTCATCCTGAAGTGATGCATACGCCTCGTGGGGCTGACCTCCTGCGCAATTTCACACACAAGATTGCTGGATGTCAGGGCGATTGGACAATGGCCGCCTTTCATCAAGCAGAGATCGCAAAAGTTCGCGAGCAAGTTGGCAAAGATGATCGGGTGATTTGCGGTTTGTCCGGCGGGGTGGATTCTTCAGTCGTAGCGGTTTTGTTGCATGAAGCGATTGGCGAACGGCTAACATGCGTGTTTGTCGATACTGGTATGATGAGGACCGGAGAGGCCGAACAAGTCGTTGGGCTTTTTCGGGATCATTACAATATCCCCCTCGTTCACGTCGATGCAGCTACTTTGTTTTTGACGAAATTGGATGGCGTCAGCGACCCAGAGGAAAAACGCAAAATCATCGGCTCAACATTTATCGATGTGTTTGAAGAAGAGGCGCGCAAAGTCGGTGGTGCGGACTTCTTAGCTCAAGGTACGCTCTACCCAGACGTCATTGAAAGCGTGTCGTTCACCGGTGGACCGAGCGTCACGATCAAATCTCACCATAACGTTGGCGGTTTGCCTGAGCGCATGAACATGAAGCTCATCGAGCCTTTGCGGGAGCTTTTCAAAGATGAAGTCAGAGCTCTGGGGCGGGAACTTGGTCTCCCGGAAGAATTTGTCGGACGTCATCCTTTCCCAGGACCGGGACTAGCGATCCGTGTTCCCGGAGAAATCACTGTTGAAAAACTCGAGATCTTACGCAAAGCTGATGTGATCTATCTGGACGAAATCCGTCAAGCAGGTCTTTACGACGAAATATGGCAAGCGTTTGCAGTTCTTCTGCCGGTTCGGACTGTTGGTGTTATGGGTGATGAACGGTCATATGAATATGTCTGTGCTCTCAGAGCGGTCAACTCAACTGATGGAATGACGGCGGATTATTATCCGTTCACGCATGAGTTTCTCGGTAATGTTTCGACGCGAATTATCAACGAAGTCCGTGGTGTCAATCGCGTTGTCTATGACATCACTTCAAAACCACCCGGGACAATCGAGTGGGAATAGTGTTGATGTCGCGAGTTTGAGTGCGGATTATGAAAGTGCTGTCGCGCCGGTCTCGGCATTCTTAACAGCTTGTTAACTCAAAAAGTTGGATATCCTAAACAAAGACATAATTGTTTCTCTAAATTGCCACAAGTTTGCATCAGTTTTTCTTCAATGTTCTCGGGCAAACTAAGAAAACTAATGTCTGAGCGTCGGCTTCACGCGCGGTTGCGTTGAAGCTTCTAAATAGGAAAATCCAATGCAAGTCGAAGGTTTGCGTCGTAAACGTCTGGCAGTTTTGAAAAAACGCAAGACAGACCTGAAATCACAAATTGGCAGTCAAGATGGTCCCCCACCAGAGGAAACCGGTCAACCCGGTGTGAAGCATTTGGCGGACGAAGAACACAAAATTGACCGCGAAATTGGCATTCTTCACTGCGCTCGACACGATATATTCTAAAATCCCTTAAGGCAGCTATTTGGGTGTTTTCGCGATGCAGCGAAATCTGTCCCTTGGGTGCTCCGTTTATCAATGGAAATGTGTTCCCATCGCGGACACGTGATTGTCCACAGATCTCATATTAATCAAACACTTAGCTGTTTAAATGAAACACTTAACACAAGTCGTGGCGGGTTTGTTTGCGATTGCGAAAAGAATTGGCTAAGGTCTTCCCGAAATTTGAGCAGAAATTTTGTCTGCTTGACCGCATTGCCCTTAAAATAGAGGGGAAAAGCCATGTCGAAACCAACAAGCGTTCGACGCATTACCGTTCCCAAAATTCGCGCCAGAAAAAATTCTGAGCCCATTGTCTGCCTGACCGCTCATTCAGCTCCAATGGCCAAAGCAATGGATAAACATACCGACCTCATATTGGTTGGTGACAGCCTTGCGATGGTCGTCCATGGCATGGATACGACAATTGGTATTACGCTTGACCATATGATCATGCATACGCAAGCGGTCATGAGAGGGTCTGAACACGCATTAGTCGTGATGGATTTGCCATTTGGCTCTTATGAGGAAAGCCCACAAACGGCCTATCGAAATTCAGCACGGGCATTGATGGAAACCGGCTGTACCGCTGTGAAGCTCGAAGGTGGCATTGAGATGGCAGAAACTATCCGTTATCTCGTGAAGCGTGGCATTCCAGTGATGGCGCATATCGGTCTACAACCTCAATCGGTGCAAATCAGTGGCGGCTTTTCAGCAAAGGGGCGCCGATACGATGATTGGCCAGCCTTCGAGGCTGATGCGAAAGCCGTTGAAGAAGCCGGTGCCTTTTGTGTGGTTCTGGAGGGGATGGCAGAACCTTTGGCGGCAAAAATCACCAAACTCATCGATATTCCAACCATTGGTATTGGCGCATCATGCCAATGCGACGGCCAAATCTTAGTAACTGATGATTTGCTTGGCCTTTCGCCGCGGATCCCAAGCTTTGTGAAACAATATGCTCAATTGGGAAATACGATAGAAGAAGCCGTTGAAGCTTATGCTAAAGATGTGCGTTCGCGTAATTTCCCTGGACCTGAGCATATCTATGCCATGAAGGCGAGTTGAACAGATAGCAGCAAAACTGCCTCGGTAAGCCTTTCGTTCCATTGCACAATTCATGACGTCCCTGTATGGTTTGCGCCGGTTTTGGGGATGTAATTATCAACCACGTGCGATAAGAAGTACGGCTGGCCGGTAGTCGCCTGCTTCACGATAGGAGTGTTAATTGGCAGATATATTTCGCGAGGTGGAAGAGGATCTCCGCCACGACAAGCTGAGGGAAGTTTGGGACAAATATGGCACGTCGTTCATAGGAAGCGTCGGCGGCGCCATCGTCATCATTGCCGCATTCATATTTTACCAGAACTACCAAGAAAATAAGCGCTTACAAGATTCAGACGCCTTTGACGCTGCCGTTAAGCAAATGCAAGACGGCCAAATAGCAGAAGCAGCCGCCAGTTTTGATGCGCTCGCTGGGAAGGCAACCGGTGGTTACCGGATTCTTGCCCGGTTTCAGCAAGCTGCCGCATTGAGTGCCTCCGGCGATGTGGCTGGTGCTGTTGATATTTATGATCAACTTTCTGCTGGTGGCAGCGCCAATGAATTATTTGCTGACTTGGCCCAGATTAAAGCAGCATGGCTTCTTGTTGAAACAGCAAGTGCGGATGATATCCAAACGCGCATGGCTCCACTTGCGACTGACACCAATACATGGAGACATACAGCAAAAGAGCTCATCGCATATGCTGCTTATCGTTCCGGCGATCTCGACACCGCTCGAACCAGTTATCTGGAACTTTTCATAGACCAAAGCGCACCGCAAACCACGAGGGCCCGGGCTCAACAATTGTTGCAATTGATAGGAGCGCCCGAACCACCCGCGATTACCGATGAGACGGAAATTGCTGGTGAAACCGAAATCACACCAGACACACAAGAACAACCGGGCGTAAATGAGCCTGCCGTCACTTCAAATGAAGATGCGGCTGAAACCGAATAATTTCGTTTTGATATGAGGAGTCTAAGAATGGTTTTGGATCGACAAAAGACGCAGCAATCTCCGATTGCGTCGATGGTGATCTTAACACTTTGTGCCGCCCTCATATCGGGTTGTTCAATTCTGCCCAAACGGGGCAGCGATAAGCCAAAAGAAGTTGTCGGTGGTGAACGTATTTCGATTTTGCGTCTTGAGGAAAACTTAGAAGCAGATTCACAGATCGCAAATCTGCCAATCGAGTTACCTAAGCCAATCCGCAATGAAGAATGGGCGCAGCCGGGTGGGAACACCACTCACTCAATGCAACACCTTTATGCCAAGAACGACCTGAAGGTAAAATGGCGCTCGTCAATCGGTAAAGGGACAACTAAAACCACACGCCTCACGGCCAGCCCAATCATTGCGGCCGGCAAACTATTTGCTTTGGATTCACGGACCCATGTCACAGCTCTTGATGCGAAAACAGGTAAACGTTTGTGGCGGACAAATTTAACGCCAAAACGCGAAAAGGCTGCGGTCGGATTCGGTGGAGGGCTCACTTACGATCTCGGTAAGCTTTTTGTTGCAACGGGTTTTGGTGATGTTATTGCGTTGGATCCAGATAGCGGTGCTGAGATTTGGCGGAAGAATTTCGGCGTGCCGTTTCGCACCGCGCCGACAGCTGCTGCTGCAAAAATTTTTGTAACAACGGTCGACAGTCAGTTACATGCAATCTCGCAGCTTGATGGCAAGCGCATTTGGTCTCATCGGGCAATTGCGGAATCGGCTTCTATCTTGGTCGACACAAGTGCTGCGGTCTTAGATGACATTGTTATCGCGCCTTTTGCCTCCGGCGAGTTGGTGGCGCTCAGAGTCCAAAACGGCAATCAAGCGTGGGCGGATTCCCTCACAAAAACCGGTCGTGTGACCGCGCTTTCTGATCTTAGTGCCATCGCTGCCCGGCCAGTTGTCGACAACGGTCGTGTTATAGCGGTGAGCCATTCTGGACGGATGGCATCTATTGATATTCGTTCCGGTGAACGTGTGTGGGATATTAACCTAGCAAGCATTCAAACGCCGTGGGTGGCGGGCCGTTTTGTTTATGCAGTAACAACTGACGCTGAACTCGTTTGCATTTCACGACGAGATGGTCGGGTACGTTGGGTCAAACAATTGCCGCAGTACAAAAATGAAAAACGCAAAAAAGGTGGGATCGAATGGACCGGTCCGCTTCTCGCTGGTAACAAGCTCTACTTATTTTCTTCACAAGGAAGAATGATAACCGCTTCGCCTTTTAATGGTCGGATTAGCGGTGATCGAAAAATGGGTAAAGGTACGTATGTAGCCCCGATCCTCG
>JAJFIN010000471.1 GCA_021774955.1 Alphaproteobacteria bacterium
CATGATCGCACCACTGAGTCTGATCCAATCGGTGGTCTATGGTATGATGGAGCGCGGCTTTGGGCGCATCGTCAACATTACATCGACATCAGTAAAAGCGCCGGTGCCAATGCTTGAACTCTCAACGGGTGCAAGAGCGGGTCTCACGGGCGCTGTAGCTTCCATTGCGAGAACCGCATCCGGTAACAATGTCACAATCAATGCGCTCCTACCAGGCACGTTTGATACCGACCGCATCAAGAATTTGTTTGAGATGTTTGCCCAGGTCGAGAATCGTCCGTTCGAAGAGATCAAAGCGGCGCGAGCAAATTCGATCCCGGCCAAGAGATTGGGCACACCGGAAGAATTCGGTGCAGCCTGTGCCTTCCTGTGTAGTCAGCATGGGGGCTATATTACGGGGCAAAACATCTTGATGGATGGTGGTGTTTTCCCAGGTGTGATGTAGGGGGCGTTTACCCCTTAGTTTTTGGTTCATTTTGTTCAGTGAAGACGATGATCACGGTCGCGATGGCGATTGCAGCCATAGCGATACAGACGACCCAAATGAGGCTCATCGTCGTCGGCATCAGCCAATGAGCGCGGGTTCCAAAGTTAAGGATGGCGCCGCCAAAACCGGCGATCAGAGCAACACCTAAACTCTCCGCCATACCGATGGCGGTGCCGGTGGCGCCTTCACGGCCCTTATCGGTGTTTGCCATGGCTGTAACGCTGACAGCGGTATAGGTCGCACCCATGCCAAGCCCCCCAATTGTCCAGGCGATGAGGGCAGTCCATGCTGGCACCAAGCTTTGGATCACTGCAATGGTCATCACGAGCGCTAAGATCACAATGCTCATGCCAATTGAGATCCAAACTCGTACTTGAAAACGGTCCTTCCATTTAGAAAATGCGAAAGCGCTGGTGACCCAGGTGATGGTCGCACCGGTGAGAATAAGCCCGGCAATGAAAGCGTCATAATTATGCAACTCAATGAGCATGAGCGGCATGAAAGATTCGGCGCCAAAAAAGGCGAAGACGATGGCAAAGCGCAACATGATCGCTGTCCAAAGTCGCAAGCGCCGCTCCGCTGTGGCAGTGGGCAATATCCGTTTCAAAGGCATGAGTGCGATAATTAATCCGCTTACAATGTATATTCCTGAGAGAAAGGAGGGCTTGATGCCTATTGCCCAAATCAGAAGGCCCATTCCAAATGCAATCCGTAGAGCATCCTTTGTTTTATCGAAGCCATTACCATGAGGGATACCAACGGGGATGGCGCGCAGGCCGGGGCTTGCAAATATTGCGGTGACAGCCATGAACGGAAGTATGCCCCAAAAGATCCAGCGCCAATTGTAATATTCGGCGATGTAACCAGCGACTGCAGGGGCGATTAATGAGGGCACGACCCAGGCTGTTGTCATCCAAGCCATGACGCGTGGCCTAATGTCCTCGGGATAAGCGCGGGTTACCGTGGCGAAAGTGACCGCCGATACGGTGCCACCTCCAATCCCTTGCAAAGCACGTGCGGCAATAAATGACGGCATTGACCAGGCGAGCCCCGCCAGAACGATACCAGAAGCAAAGATCGCCAACCCAATTAGAAATGGGGAGAAGGGGCCTTTTCGGTCGATTTCAAATCCTGCCCAAACCAGGCTCAATAGAGCGCCAAGCAGGTAGGCCGAGAACGCGGCGCCATAAAGAGACGCACCGCCTAAGTCTCGGACAATGATCGGTAGTGCCGTTGCCTGAGAGAGCTCTTGAAAGGCATGCATGGTTATCGCAAGCAAAAGACCAAAGAGCAACGGACCAAAAAACGCGTGTTGCGTTGGCTGATCTTTGTCCTCGTGATGGGTCATCGGAAGTGTGCTCGACTCTTGTCATGTCGGCCTCTTTTGAAAAACCGAGATCGTGTTTTCGCTTGGTATCGTTCGGTATACCAAGCGGCGAACTCTTTGCGAAAACAATATAATATTTCTCGCGCTCAATTTTCGTCAGGCAAGCCCTTTTGCCACATGTTCGGTATCATATGTGGTGATCTCGTGATAATTGCCGTAAGGGTCGGTGAAATAGAGCGACCAAGACAATTGGTGATCGGCCAAACGAAGCTTGAGAGATTGCTCTTCCAGGTGCCGTTTCCAAGATAGAAAACCTTCGCCGCTTGTACCAAAGGCGATGGTTGAAGTGGCTTTTTTTTCCGATTCAAACAAAGCGAGATGAACATTACCGGACGGATCTTCAAGGGTGAGTGGACCGTCCTTAGTAGCCCAAGACATCAGCGCCTCGACACGTTTGAAGCCCAGCACGCGCTCATACCATTGCTCCGCTTCGTTCCGGTTCGCGACATAAAGATGAACATGATCAATGCCGGTTATTTCTGGTGCCATGATCGGAGCCTTTCATTGGTTGTAACAAGATTGTGGGGTTAGTCTTCAAGCTCGACGAAATCGCGGGCCTGTTTAACTGTGCGCGTCACGTGACGGCGGCGCACGGGCGTGTGGTAAAAACGATTGAGTGCGGTGAGCAATTCGTCTTGCCACGGTGCATCTATGTTGTATGCCAATTCTTCTTCCGATGCGCGTAGTAGTTTTATCAAGTGACCCGACACAATGGGTTCGAATTGAGCGTGATCGAATAGCAGCGCGTTTATTTTTTGAAGCAGATCCTGGAGGGGGACGCCCTGCCATTGGGACAGACCCTGCTCGCGGTCGGTATAGGAGGCATTGCGCCCGGAAAAACATGCCATCTGCAACAAGCCCTGTGGCCAAAGCTCTGGATGTCGGGTGCACAGGTTGCGAACTGCGTTGGCGAAGGTAATGCCGTGGGTGAAATCGAGCCAACCAACATTGTCGGTTACCTTGAGATCGGTATGGGATTCATAAGAAAGATCGAAATGACCAAAGTTCCAGATATTGGCGTCCATAAGCGCGGTGAAGAGACTTTGGTATGATGCTTCGGAGGCACTCGCCTGCGACAGTGCTTGGCGGATGGACAGACCGCGAAAAACTTTCTGCTCTATTGAGGTTTGGGTTTCTTCCTGCCAGCTCGACAGCGCATCTGCGTAGCTACGAAATTCGGGGATGAGATCTTCGCGGGTCTGATAGGTGAGTCCGCGAACAAGAGAGAAGAGAACGGGCTCTAAAACCGCATCACCCAATTGGTCAATCAAGCTTCCAGTTTTATAGACATAAATAGCGCTGTGGCCAAAATCGGCATAATGAGCAAATGCGGCTTTTGCTAGAGCAAGCTCAAGATCAGTGTATCGCAGGCCTTGGGCCATTGCGCCACGTATATGGGCGATAGCTTGATCCTCATCTTCGGCTTCTACAGCTGCTAGGAAGCTTTCTTCACTCCAATCACATTTTTGATCTGTGAACGGATAAATTGGCTCACGGAGACTATCCCAAGCGATATGGTTTATGGGCTCCAGAAAGCAAGTAAGGCGTTGAGAGGGATCTTCGGTTTCTGAGGCCAGCGTCACCCAATCAGCTGCTGCTGCGTAGGCATGGGTCATGCCGTATTCGAACCTATTGTGGTTTTCAATTACGGCTTCGATTACCGCTTCTTTAGGATCAATACCGATCTTTTCAAAACGTGCCAATTCCCGAGCCATGCGGGTATAATCGTAATCTTCCATGGCTTGACGGATGTTGGATAGGAGTTGAGGCCGTTGTTTTTCTGCAGGCGGGTCTCTTAGATCAAGGTAGATCTTGCCGTCTTCTTCTGACATTGGGTATTGGCGTAGCACATCGCCGCCGACCAAGGTTTCGCCGCTTTCAAGATCGAATTTCCAATTGTGCCAATTGCAGGTCAGCGTGCAGGATTTGGAGGAAGGGTTTTCGCCCAACGTACCTTCGCTCAAGGGAAAGCCTTCGTGGGGGCAGCGGTTGTTGCAGGCGACAAGGCCTTTGTCGGTATTTAGTAAAAGGATTTGCTTGCCGTGAGCTTTCACGACTTTTTTGCCTGTGGCTTCGACGTCCTGCCGGTCACAAATGTAGGTCCAGTCCTGCATGCCCGCCATTTTTCACTCCAATAAATAAAGTATTTACTTTATAAATAAATCCTCTGGATTAATGCAAGAGATTTCTTTAGAAAATAAGATCGAGTTGATCACCGTCACATGGCGCCAGTAAAAGTACATATGCATAAGAGCCAAAAAACCAGCGACCGAATCCATCGACTTCTTAAGGAAAATGGCCCGCAATCGGCACAAGATCTCGCTGAGTGGCTGGAACTTACAACCATGGCGGTTCGACAGCATCTTTATGAAATGCAAGAAGCCGAATTGGTAAAGGCTGTTTCTACTCCCCAAGGTGTCGGCAAGGGCAAGGGTCGACCAAAAAAAATTTGGCATCTTACCGACAAGGCCGATGCTTCCTTTCCTGATGCCCATGCGGATCTAACGGTCGATCTAATCGACGCCATTGGCGAGGCGTTCGGTGACAAGGGAATGGATCAATTGCTGGCGGTGCGGACCCGCTCTCAAATCAAAGCCTACAAGAAAAGCTTGAAAGGAGCGTCGAATCTCAAAAACAAACTCGCTCTGCTTGCCGAAGTGCGTTCGGAAGAAGGGTATATGGCCGATTCTATCGAGACAGCGGAGGGACTGTTTCTGGTTGAGAACCATTGCC
>JAJFIN010000472.1 GCA_021774955.1 Alphaproteobacteria bacterium
ACTTCGGAATTGGTATCATCCACAGGTACTGTCGGCGCAGAACTTACAGGAGGAGGAACAACATCGACGGGAGATGAATCATCCCGCGGTGCAGGGTCCGCGTCGCCAGGCGTGGCTTCCCGGGCATCATCTTCTTCATCCGTTCTCTCTTTCGGAAGCCGGTCGAGAAGATCTGAAGGAGAAGCAGAACCAAACTCATCTACATCCCGGTCCGGGGCTCCACTTTCAGTCGAGGCAGAAGCACTGTCTCTTGATGTTTCTGGTTCACCGGCCGCTGCATCACCAACAAATTCTTCTCGGCTCGATATGATGCTTGTCGGTGCTTCAATAGAAGATCCAGTATTGATCCCAGCCGAATTATAAAGCCCATTAACGGAAACACCTCCAACCGCAACGTCCTCATCTCGAGGAGCATGCTCTTCAAACTCTATAGGTGTACTTGCATAAGCACTATCCAGAGATTCGATTTCATCTCTTGCGACACGGTCAGATTTCGCCCCGCCTGACAAATCTGTAGAAATCGGCGCGACAGTAGAATTGTCAACTTCATACGTCCGTATCTCGGCTTCATCACGCTGATTACCCATGTGGATGCTGGCGTGATTCGCATTACCGATATCGTTCGCTTGTGTTTCGCCTTCGGTCTGGTTCCCTTGTTCAGGGTCCCCAAGATCCGTACTGCTAGCTTTCAGATTCGATTCATCATTCGCATCACGCGCCGCTTTCTCTCGCGCTATGTCGACATTCTTTTGAATCAGCTCTTCTTCTGAGGATGCCATGTCCGGATACTCCTAACAAAATCCCGGCCAATGCCTTATGCACTCCCTGCATTCAAACATGAGTTCTTTAAAAGTGTTGTTAAGAATTAGGTAGAATTTTATATACTTTTTATTAGAAATATTTCCGCGTGTTAACCAATTCAGTTAGAAATGGTTACGTGTAATAGAAATAAACACATCTTTCTACGGACAAAAAAATGCTGGATTCTTAGGTAAATCAAGCAAGTAAAACAGCGTCAACAGCTTCGTTTTTACTAAACCGAAAGGAAACTCTGGTTAATACACAGGTCTATAGTTTAGCACCACCAATTCGAAATTGCTGATGACCGATATAGTCGACTATACACCGCCGAAGGGGTGGCAACGCGGAGACATCATTACCGCTTCAGTTTGTATTAACCTTCTGGCTTTGGCGCTGCCATTTGTCATTCTACAAATATACGATCGCATCCTCCCCAATGCGGCATACAGCACCCTATCATTTCTCATCGGCGGGCTGATTGGCGCTATCCTAATGGATGTATTACTGCGCATTTGCCGCTCCGCAATCCTTTCATCAGCGGGTGTTCGCTATGAACACAATGCATCAATAGCTGCTCTCGACAAATTGTTAGGTTGTGACGTTAACGAATTCGAATCGCGGTCGGCTAGCAATTACGCTGAAGACTTCAACGCAATTGGTCGGTTGCGCGAATTTTATGCAGGACAACCTGCCACTCTTATCGCCGACCTCCCCTTCGCGGTTATATTCCTGTGTCTTATCGCAATCATTGCAGGCTGGTTGGTCGTCGTCCCCACGTTCGTACTTTCTATTCTGTTGTTAGTTTCGTGGAAACTATGTCGTAAGATGCGGGACATTCTTCAAACGCGAACCGAGACAGATAAGCGGAGATATGATTTTCTACATGAGGTGTTTGAAGGCATCCATTCCATAAAAGCGATGGCCATGGAACGCGTTATGTTTCGACGCTATGAAAGACTTCAAGCTCAATCAGCAAAAACAAATTTCTATTTCAGCCGAGCTCACAACACAGGAATGGCGGTTGGACAACTATTTAGTCAATTATCCATTGTCAGCGTCGTGACCGTTGGTAGCATTTATGTTGTTGGAGGGGAGATCACGATGGGTGGCCTCGCCGCATGCTCTATGCTCACCGGCCGGGTCCTGCAACCGGTACTCCGTAGTATTGGTTTTTGGGCAAGCTTCCAAGGATTGCGAATTGCTCAGGAAAAAACAAAACAAATAATGACCCTACCGCCGGAATCCAATTTTATCGGCACTCACAGACAATCGGTCAATGGTCGAGTAACATTCTCAAATGTAAGTATCCGTTATGACGCCAGTGAGCCAATACTGGATGCAGCGTCTTTCGATATTCGGCCTGGGGAAATGGTTGGAATTACCGGCGACAATGGCTGCGGAAAAACCACAATCCTCAATCTCATGATGGGCCTGCTCACTCCCGATAACGGGCAGGTTCACGTAGACAATGTTCCCATTGAGAATTTCAACTCGAATTTGTTGCGACAACAAATTGGATATATGCCGGACCATGCTGCACTGTTTGAAGGCACAATTCTTGAAAACGTGTCCATTTTCCAAGATGGCGACGCTCAAGCCCGCGCAATCGAGGTACTAAAATTTCTCGGACTTGCTAATTACATCGCCGGGCTCCCCCAAGGGCTGGAAACCGTCCTCTCCGGTACAAATGCGGACAAGATCCCCGCAGGTATTCGTCAGAGATTGGTCCTTGCGAGAGCACTCGTAAACGCCCCAGCCATAGTATTATTTGACAATGCAAATACAGGGCTTGATGCAGCGGCAGATCAGGAGTTGATCGACGCTTTTAAAGCAATGAAGCGCACGCGGACAATAATAATCGCTTGTCATCGCCCCTCATATCTAAAAATTTGTGACAAGATACTCGTTGTAAAAAATGGGAAAGTCGAGGAGCACAAAACCGCTGAGGCATGGGCTCAAAAGTATGGCTTCGCACCTCCCCCAAAGAAAAAGAGAACAAAAATAGAGCTGAAACTCCAACCGGGGGCAGCTTAGTGTCGAACCCTGTTAATCAACCAAGCGGTGCAGATGGCCTTGCTCACGCCATCCGAAATGGTAATGCAGAGGAATTCGGAAAATCCTCACCTATTGCCGCCTGCCTCATCCCTTTGTTGGAAGAAATTCACTGGCACGGAGATCTCAGAGACGTAGCAGAGTCACTTCCCCATTTCGCCAGCGATATGGACTTAACAGATCTACGAAATATACTTGCCTTGCTCGGCTACACTTCCGAACCAAAAAAAATTGCGCTGAGTAAAATAGATAGCAGGCTTCTGCCTTGTTTGTTTGAAGACAGAAAATCTGGTGAGCTCTTCGTCGTCACAGGTTTTGAAGCGGGAGAATATGTCTTATTCGGTGCTGGTAAATATTCCCGCTTGAAATTCGATGATGCGAAAATAAGTGGCACTGCCTTTTTTCTTACTCAAACAAAGGACACAGCAGAGCAGCGCGCTAGACAAATGACCGCGTGGTTCACGCAAGCCCTTCTTCGGTTTAAACGTTCCTTTCGAAATTTGCTCATCATGAGCTTCATAAACAATCTTCTCGCGATATCAATCCCCCTGTTTATCATGATCGTTTATGATCGTGTGATTGGGTCACATTCGCTAAAAACTCTACCATTTCTGGCTGGAGGAATAGTTGTTGTCCTGATCTCTGATCTCCTACTGCGACAGATCCGGGCACAAGTGATTGGTGCAGTTTCAGGTCGCCTTGACTACTTGCTGGGTGTTGCAGCATTTGAAAAAGTGATTTCATTACCGCCTTCCTTTATCGAACACGCAACAATCAGTACACAGATTTCAAGATTACGGCAATTCGAAAATTTGCGCGATTTTTTTGCCGGGCCACTTATAACAAGTGCCATTGAGGCTCCTTTTGTTGTGGTTACACTTGCTGTCATTGCAGTCCTTGCCGGTCCTATGGTCATCGTACCTATTGTAGCCATTGGGCTTTATGTTTTGTTCGGCTGGCTATGGCTACCTCACACAAGACGGATAAATCGCGAACAAAGCGCGACCAATCAGGCCAGACATAATTTTATATTGGAAACTGCCACCAAACTCAGGACTATCAAAGAATTGGGCGCGGAAGAAATATGGCGCAATCGGTATCGTATTCTTTCATCTACAACACTCACACTTCAAAATAAAGCTGCTCGTCAAAGTGCAGTAACCGCAGCCGTCTCTCACGGAATCATGATGCTATCAGGCGTTGCAGTACTGGGTTTCGGTGCACTAGCTGTGTTATCTGAAGTTATCTCTATCGGCGGGTTGATTGCCACAATGGCTCTCGTGTGGCGCGCCCTCACCCCCATTCAATCGGGATTTTTGGCATTGGCAAAATTGAGTGAAATTCGAAACTCCCTCGCCCAGGTCAATCTGCTGATGAAGCTTAATGATGAAAGTAAGGCCTCAAATGTCTCCCACGTCTTCTCTAGAGATTTGGATGGTGACGTTATAATCGAGCGCGTAAGTTTTCGCTACTCACCTGACACAGACCCCGCACTGCTCGGTGCGACCATGAAGTTTCAACGGGGAACAGTAAACGCTATTCTCGGGACCAATAGTTCAGGTAAATCCACCATCCTAAAAATGATCAACGGTCTCTACCAACCCCAAGGTGGTTTGGTTTCTATTGCCGGTACGGATGTCCGGCAAATTGCACCACTCGATCTTAGGCGAAAAATTTCTTATGTCCCTCAGAGACCTGAAATCTACTACGGCACTATAACGCAAAACCTTCGTTTAGCAGACCCCATGGCAAGTGAAGACCGATTGAAAGAAGCAGCAGATTTAATTGGTTTGACTGAAATGATCGACACTCTTCCTGAGGGCATGGAAACACGGATCAACGCGTTTTCAAACGACAATTTGCCACCCGGATTTATTCACCGCCTGTGCATCGCCAGAGCTTTGGTACGCGATACCGCCATTCTACTTCTTGATGAACCTGAAGCATCGCTTGATTCAACGGGTGATCGAATGTTGACGGAGCTATTTCAAAATCTAAAAGGCAAGAAAACTGTTGTCTTTGTCAGCCATAGACCAAGTCATATCAAGTTGGCAGATTCTGCAGTTGTTCTCAATCGAGGTGTTGTTGAGTTCAACGGCAGTCCCGAGCAGGCCTTGCAAGCAATGGCAATTATAACCAGTAATGCGAGGGCAGCCTGATGGATTGGCAGAAGCTTAAAAACGTCGCAGTTACCGAGCGGGTTAAATGGCAACTCAATTCACGTTACCTTATTCAATCGATCGAACTTGAAGAAACAGATCCACCCGGAACATTATCCGCAATGGTTTATACAATTTGTGGATTGATCCTATTCATTATTATATGGGCTGGAATTACCCGCGTGGACGAAGTCGCTCGAGCAGAAGGTGAAATCACACCGATGGGGTTTGTTCAGGCGGTTCAACACCTCGAGGGGGGTATCGTTTCTAAGATCTATGTGAGAGATGGTGAAATCGTAAAAAAAGGTCAGCCCCTTTTGAAGTTAGCGCCGATCGATATGATGGCAAAACTCGATCAAATACGCGCTCGCAGGGCTGCAACCGCAACCGCAATTGAACGCAACCGAGCCATTGCCGAGGGGCGTACACCCCAGTTTTCTGATAATTTGTCCGGTTACACCGAGCTTAAAAGCGATCAGCTCGCTTTGTTTGAAACAGAAACCGAGACAAATATTTTACAGCGAAGTGTTTTAGCCCAACAACTCGAACAGCAACTGGGAGAAAGAACAAAACTCGAAAATCAACTCCGCTCACAGAAGGAAGAAGTTGCTCTTCTCAACAAAGAATGGAAGTTACGTAAAGACTTATTCGATCGCGGGCTTTCTACACGAGAAACCGTTTTCAACATCGAACGCCAATTGGGACAAGGGAAATTGCGTTTCGCAGAAATCGAAGACTCTCTTGACGTATCAAAAAACAGCATTTTGGAGGCACAAAAAAGAATTGACGAATTTGACACCGGCATTCGAACGTCGTCTCTTACCGTAATTGGCGAACTCGTTGGCCAATTAGCAGAAATTCAAGAGTCTCTAAAAAGCCTCACTGACAAGGTGGACCGATTGAACGTCGTTGCGCCTATTGATGGAATCGTAAAGGGATTGCGGGTCAATGCGATCAATGCGGTCGTTCAGCCTGGTCAAACCTTACTTGAACTCGTTCCTACCAGTGGCGACGTCATTGTCGAGGCAAAAATATCGACCATCAATATCGGTCAAATTTTAGTTGGTCAGGAAGTAGACGTGCGCGTCATTACTTATGATTTCTCAACCTATGGAAGTCTTAAAGGACGTTTGGAAAAAATATCAGCGTCGACATTTCAATCAGAAGACGGAATACCCTACTATAAGGCAACCGTGTCACTGCCAAAATCACACTTTGGTGACGACCCCGAAGAGAGCCGCCTGTTACCAGGGATGACAGTTCAAGCTAACATTATCGTCGGATCGAAATCGATCCTCGACTACATGATGAAACCCATCTATCGAGGCCTGACAAAGAGTTTCCAAGAGCGATAACCCATCCAAAAATCCACTCTTAGGATTATTTGGCCTCCACGGCTTGCTCTTCGCGCACGAAAGTAAATAAAACTAGACCACCAGCTAATAGAATAAGTATAGATCCAAAACCTGCTCTCTGGCTGTTGAAGAAATCCGTGGATAGACCCACGAGGCCATGCCCCAAAAACGCGGTCGCAGTTCCTGATAGAGCATAAAGCCCAAAAAACTCCGCCATCATAGTAGGAGGTGCAATGCGCGCCAGCATCGTTCGACTATTTGCATACGCTGCCGTTATACAAATTGCGATAATGACAACGATCAGAATAAAGAGTATCTCTGGCAATGTTTGAAAATAGGGGAACGACCAAACTGGACCGGAAATAATGGGGTCGTATGGTATGAAGAAAAACAACTCTGTCGGTGTGATAGAAACACTCAATGCCAATCCAAGCATGGTTCCGCCAAGAGATACATAGAGTGCTTTTTTTGAGCCAAAGCGGTCATCCAGCCAGCCCCCAAAGAACCCGCCAAAAACGGCAAAAATGGTCAAAAATATCCCATAAATCAGTAGCTCAACAAAACCCCAATGAAAGGTCCCTGCAGCATAAACGCCCCCCACCGTCAGTATCGCCGTTTTGCCATCGTTATATAACATACGTGCAAGAAGATACATGCTGACATTCTTGTACTGTTTGAGCTTACGGACCGTATCTACAAGAGATCGAATACCGCTCTCAATGGCAACCAAAGGTCTTATTCTTGAGCTCCGGCGGTCCGGCGTTAATAGGAGTAGTGGAAGGGAAAATATGATTACCCAAACTGCAACGATTGGTCCTGAAAAACGGCTCGGTTCGTGCAAAGAAGAATCAAGCCCAAACCACGGATTATCCGGTAGAAAACCCCAATCCAAATTTCCTGGCAATGCAATTCCATAAAGCATCAAAACCAATATTAGTAGCGATCCGGCGTTTCCCAGCGCAAGCCCAAGTCCCGAGAGACCTCCAATCCGGTGAGGTGACGCGATAGATGGAAGCATCGCGTTGTGAAACACGGATGTAAGTTCAAAAGCAATCGTCGCCATGACGATAATAAAACCAATCATGGTTAAACTGAACGGACCACCGGGAACCACAAACCACAGTGCGAAAGTACTGGGTGCCATGATGCCAATAAAAAAGACCAACCAAGGTTTACATCGCCCACTACGATCAGCAATCGATCCCAACACAGGTGCGAAAAGAGCAATAAAGATACCAGCGATCGCATTGTAGTAGCTCCACATGGCTTGGCCATGCACCGGATCGCCGACAATATGTTCGGCAAAGTAGGGAGCGAATATGTAGATCGTAATCAGGATAACAAAGGGGGTTCTGGCCCATTCGAACATCGCCCACGACACTTGGCCTGTTTTGTCGGCCTCTTGGCCACCCGTCATTGTCAAGCCGCGTGCTTTGGCTGCCCCCTCGGTACTGACCACATGTTTCTCCCGTTAAATTGCGCTCTTGTTTTCTAATCGGTCTTTCGCGGCGCCATTTTTCATTTTGACCAGCTGGCACCCGCTACGTCCAGCTATTCGCAACTTTCGTCGTCATTTAAACCAATTGATTGGAATCAATGCATGGAAATGACGCTGCGTCACGGTCAAATCCCGTGTAATCGAGAGACCGTTTCTCCATATCTGAAAGCCATATAATAAACGACGTCATTTATGACACCGTTGATCCATCCAATTTTTGGGGCTATGCTTGACGTAGAACGCTACGGGCGGCGCACCAGTGCATTTAACAAAATCATCTCAGCCACAAACGATCACTTTTGGGGTCCGCTTGATAAGGACTACATAAATTTCGACAAATCGTGGGATTTGGAGAACGACTATCTCATTGACCCTGAGCTGACAGCCGGTTTTGATACCGCAGTGTGGGACAAATTATCTGAAAAAGAGCGCGTCAAACTTGCCAATCTAGATGCGCAATGGGCGCAAGACGCCTTTGCCGAAGGTTTGAGTGATGAAAAAATCCGCGGCAGATGAAAAAATCGACAAATATTTTCCGTGTACTGGTCAACAATATGCGGTTTAAAAATAAAAAATCGATCACACTTCAAGCTGCCGAATAACAACAAACCATCAAACTTTGACGCGCAAATTGCTCAGACGCTTTCGGCGCGCTTTCTTTGCATGACGCAGTCAGTCCGCGAGAAAGGTTCGAACAGATTGGAGAAAAATGTCCAGCTTGTCATGGTGAACCCAGTGCCCCGCACCTTCAACATTAACAAGTCGGGCATCTTGAAATGCCTTAATACGGCCATCAACAACCGGGTCAGAGGCCCAGCTTTCGGTTCCACGCACCAATAAAGTTGGCGCTGAAATTTGACCCCACAAGTGTTCATTTTCCCTCTCTGAAAAACCCATGGGAGGAAAAACACGGAAGTAAGGGTCAAATTTCCAAGAATATGTTCCGTCTTCGTTTCGATTGGCGCCATAAATCGTAAGATGGCGCGCTT
>JAJFIN010000473.1 GCA_021774955.1 Alphaproteobacteria bacterium
GGGTTGGTGTCGCCGTCGGTTGTTTTGCAGACCCAAACTTTCCCGCACCAACACGCGCTATCTACTCCGAGAGCCGTCACGCGTGGGTCGTCGAGCCTGATGATATTCCTAGTTTCACAACCATCCCTGATGCCTAAAACCACTCGAGGAGAACTTCAATGCGACACGTATTTATTGCAATGCTCTTTGTGCTTGGTATTTTATCTGCTTGTGATCAACCCAATGATCAATCTGCGCAAAACGATGATGTGGCCGAATCGGAAACGGCGGGAAGTGTTATCGAAGAAGTCGGTGAGATCGTAAATGAAGCAGAAGGTCAAATGTGTGCCGGGATTGCCGGCATTGCTTGTGGCGAAGGTGACTATTGTTCAATGCCTGAAGGCACCTGTCGTATTGCAGATGGGGCAGGTGTTTGCCGGACGAAACCCCAATATTGTACTAAGGATTATCGTCCCGTTTGCGGCTGTGATGGCAAAACCTACAGCAATGCCTGTATGGCAGCTGTTGAAGGTATCAACGTCCTTCATAAAGGTCTGTGTAAAGAGCAATAAGGTTAACGACTTTGCATACTTAGACGTTAAGTAAGAAACCTTATTGTGTAAATGAGACCTGGTTGTGATTTCAAATAATATGAAGCCTATTTAGTGCTGATCCCGTGTCGTGTCTTATACTTATTGATAGGAAATCAATGATAGCTTGTAGCTGCTGCTAGACACCGAGCGGCAGTGGAATTTTTAAGTATGTTGCAAACGGAAAAATATAGGAAACCTTAGTCGGCGCAGTATTGATATGTCTATGGAACGACCCATACATTCAATTGGCCAAGTGATGGAACGCTTGAATTTGCGTCGCTTCCGTTTTTTTGAGGAGTTTCGTACGGGGATTCCCCGTGAGCAATTGTTTGCACTTGCTGAGCAAACGGGTCTTAATTTTTTTGTTACCCTTGCTGTCGTTCTCATCGCGACAGGGCTCATTTATTTCCAGATTGGGTCGCCCTGGATTTTGTTCTGGGCTTCCATTCAGATGGGGGTAGTGTCGCTGGTCGGCATACGCCGCTTCTCCTCGCGCAATAAAAGACAGAGAACCCATCTCGATATGAGTTTAAGCCGGTCGGGTATCCTGCACGCAACGCAATGGGCAGGGCTTTCGGGTTCGCTTTGGGGTTCGCTGGTTTTGTTTTTTCCTCAAGCTACTCTATTCCAGCAAATCGAGATTTTGCTCGTCGTGGGCGGCATGGCAGCTGGATCCTCGGCAACTTTGGCTTCGGTGCAGCAAGCCGCAGTTTCGTTCATCCTCGGTTGCATGTTGCCGATAATCACCTACTTGCTGTTTTTCGGTGTTAGTACTCAGATCATGTGGGCTGCCATGGCCATTGTCTTTTCGACCGGGATGATCGCGACTTCCCAAATATCTAATCGTTCTCTTGTTCGTCAGCTAAATGCGGAATATGGCAAAGAAAAACTTCAGCGTGCATTGTTCCAAGAAAAACTAGCACACGCCATCAGTACGGAGCGCGATGTCGACAAAGCCCTGGAGGACTGCTTAACAAGCATCTGCGAATATTTGGGATGGCCTGTGGGTCACGCATATTTTGTCGTCCCTGATTCCACGCATAATTTTACAGAAACGGGTCTGTGGCATCTGGACGACCCAATTGCAATGCAGCCCTTTTGTGAAGTCTCCAAACAATTACCAATATACAGCAAAAACACATTGATCGAAAAGATCATCGAAACTCAACAGCCGTTTTGGCTGACCAGGTTAGACGCAGATACTAGCTTCCGGAGGTTGGAGGTTGCAATTGAATGCGGGTTGCAAACAATATTTGCGTTTCCGGTCATTTCCAATGACAGAGTCATTGCTGTACTGGAATTCTACACCGATCAATTGCTCAAATCAGATACCAACTATTTGGAAATGGCAGGACCAATTGGAAACCAGGTTGGCCGCGCTATTGAGCGGCATCACGCAGATAATGCAATTCGAGAAAGCGAGCAGAGACTGAGAACACTCATTGAGCATTCTGTTCAAGGAGTATTTATTCATGACAGAGGCAGGCCAATATTTGTAAATGACGAGGGCGCGCGTATGTTTGGTCTTTCGAAGGAGGAGTTTCTAAGCAAAGAATTTATGGGAGAGGTCCTGCATCTCAAGGATCATGAGAAGGCTCGTCAAGCGATGCGCAACAGAGAGAGTAATCCTGGTGTTCCAGCGATAGCGGAATATGTTGGTGAGCATAAGGAACACGGAGAATTTCCGGTTTACACAAAGACAATTGACATCAATTGGAATGGGCAGCCCGCTACCCTAGTGACCGGGATCGATTTGACCGAGCTCAAGCAAACACAATCTACTCTTGAAGAGCGTGAACAAGAACTGACGCGGGTCAATAGGGGACTCGTTCTGGCAAGCCAGCAAGCCAATGCTGCTAATGCGGCGAAATCTGAATTTCTGATGGCTATGAGCCATGAACTGCGTACACCCTTAAATGCGATACTCGGTTTTTCAGAAATCATGACCAATCGAGCATGCGGGAAAATTACTGAACAACAAACCGAATATGCTCAACATATCCATGATTCAGGGAAACATTTATTGTCGCTCGTTAATGACGTCCTGGAACTAGCGAATATCGATTCCGGTTCCGCAGAGCTCCAAACCGAGCGGATTGATATAGGGGAACTTGTCAACTCGACAATGGGTCTTTTCCGACACCAAGCAGATAAAGCGCAGGTGAAAATAACAACGGAAGTAGAGCGGGGTGTGACGCAATTATTCGTCGATGGGCGAAAGCTAAAACAAGTAATCATGAACCTCATTGACAATGCGATTAAATTTAACGAGGTCGATGGCCAGGTTGCAATTGGATTGAAAAATAGCCGTGACGGCATCGCAATCTGGGTACGCGATACCGGGATTGGCATGGCGCTGGAAGACATTCCCACCGCCCTCTCAAGGTTTGGTCAAGTCGACAGCACCGTGCAGCGGAAATACGACGGAACCGGTCTTGGCCTGGCTCTATCAGCCGCGCTTGTTGAACTGCATGGCGGACACCTTGAAGTAGACAGCAAAGTAGGTCAGGGAACGACAGTGTCTGTGTGCTTACCCCAGAGCTGTGTGTTCAAAATGGATGTCGCGTCGAGTGCCTAACCAAAAACCCAGCACTATCAGAAGTCACTCATTGGACCGTTGAACACGATCTATCTCTTCTTGGTACTCAGCCGCTTCAAGTAATTGCAACATATACGCGACGTAAAACCCGGGGATGACAAACCCATCTTCGTGCAAGGCTTCCAGGTCTCCAATGAGTTCACCAATGTTATCTCGGGTCGGCATGAAGCCATCCAAGTATTCAGCGGAGTCCTGATAGACGGTCTCGACGTGGTTTAGAATTTCATCGAGACTGCCCCGATCAAGAACGATCCCGCGCACAAATACTGTCTTGATGGCGCGTAGATTATTGACATCGGCAAGCGGGTTCTTCGAGAGCAGAACCATGTCGGCTCGTTTACCGACTTCAAGTGAGCCGAACTCACTCTCACGACGCATGGCGCGCGCCGGCTCGATGGTTGCGGTTTCCAGTGTTTTAAAAGGGGACAGGCCAATGTCAGCCATGATGCCAAGCTCATTGTGCAACACGAACCCAGGGATTAAGAACGCTGCACCACTGCCGGAATCTGTACCGGCGAGAAACTTCGCTTCAATCGTCATCAAGTTGCGAAAGATTTCTTTTTCGATGTTGAGTGCGTTTTGGCGCAGCTCGGTCAGGCCGTCCACGGGTTGCGCGGCGAGCGCCAGCCACTCCCTCTTGTCTCTCGGTGAGACATAGGCCATGCCTTCATTGTTCTCAAGAAAATCAAACGCTGTATCACCGCGTTGATGTTCGCCCCAAATTGACATGGTCGGCGTATTCCAAACCTCGCGTCCCTTGGTCAGCGCGACATAGTCTTCGTCCGTAAGGCTCAGTGTGCGGTCAATGATGTAGCTTTTGAAATGCTCCATCGTTCGGTAGCCGAGGTTCAACCCAAGTTCGAGCGAGATATCATGGGGAACATGACCAACAACATCGAGACCTTGCTTACCTGCCTCATCAAAGATTGCGCGAAGTACATCTTCCTCAATCACGTTGTGTACTTTGATGAAGTCGTACCCCGTCTTGCTTTGTTCACCAACGACATTGCGGGCTCCAGCCGCATCTTCGACAACTTCCATATACCAGTCCATGGGATACATGCTGATGATCGTCCCAGAGACATACATGTTTGGTCCAAGCAGGAGGTTGTTTTGGACATTCTCTCGAACCTTCAACATCCATGGAAAACCGTCCATGTCGCGCACGGTGGTGACGCCAAGCGCTAGGTTCAATAGATACACGCTGCTGGAAGTGAGCAGGTGCACGTGCGAATCAGTTAGGCCTGGAATAAGGTATTGGCCTTGCGCATCAATAACACGAAGTCCTTGAGGTACGGAGATTGAGTTCGATGACCCCATGGAAACAATGCGCCCGTCTTCCACTACAATTGTTTGATTGATGTGGACCTGTTCATCGACCATGGTGATCAGCGATGCGTGCACGATCGCAAACGATTGAGGCTTATGCTCTTGTGAAAGCTGGTGGTGTGCCTTGGCCATTTCAGCTTCTTCAAACAGAAAGTGCCATTGCGAAGATTGCTGCTCGGTCCAGGCAAATGATGCGGTGTTTGATTTCGTGGCGCTCAACACGCTTGTTGCATCGCGTCCCCATAACAAGAGTAAAAAGAAACTAAGAATACAATTTTTCATGACGTGAGCTTTCAATTGTGAACTAGGAATGATTTCTGGCGTCAAGCCACCGATGAACGGTGACGATACCGTTGCGCCAATGCGTTTTAATGTGATCGACTGCAAGAGAAATGTCGCCCGCTTCCAGCGCCGCAATGATATTATCGTGATCGCAACACGATCCTTCGACATCAGCAACACCTCGAACCACGCTTTGGTCATATTGAGCGGCACGCTTATTCAGTGCAGAGATCGTCTCGATAAGATGTTCGTTTTGGCATTGGCCATGAAGAACCTGGTGCCATTCTCGATCGAGCTTGCCGCGCTCTTCTGTTGAAGGGGCGCTTTTCAATCCCTTGTTGAGAGTCTTCAGTTTTTCTAAAACTGAACTATCAAAACTCTCGCATAGGCTCACAGAAAGTGCTTCGAGCGTGCCGAGGATGGGATAGATCTCCTCAACCTTTTTCTTACTGATCGGAGCAACAAAGCAACCTTTATGGGCCTCATTGATAACCAATCCTTCCTCTTCGAGTTTATGCAG
>JAJFIN010000474.1 GCA_021774955.1 Alphaproteobacteria bacterium
ATATGCAGCTTGTCGGCGTTGCTTCCCTTAATGTGACCACCCCTTCGGCGCAACAAATGATCCGTGTCGCCCCCTATTCTAGAACAGATCGTACCGCGCCCATTTCGATTACTCTGTCAGACCCTGGACCTTCGTTTCGCAACCACGAGTTTGAAGTTCAGATTTGGCGAAGTGCCGATTTGCTCCCAGGTGGTTTCAGGACAACCGCCCTATCCGGATACAGCCAAGATTGGCGCTATGCCTTTAAAAGCTCCAGAGATAAATTGGCGATCCAGCGTATTGGACGATTTCCTTTTGACGCCAGTCTCGAGCCACTTGGTGCGCCAGGAAATTATGAAATACGCGTACTCGATGTAACCACCGGCCTGTTCGTTGCACGCGCACCGATCATCCTGCGTGACCCGGGACCTCCAAGCCTTCCTGCGTCCGCGCTTTATAGATCAAACATCCCTGACGATTGGCCGCACCAAAGCGATGAGAAACGAGGGCTACTGGCTTGGATGCCACCCAAGGATGAATGCGTCGATCCTGTTTTTGAAACACCTCCGACGCTTGCCATTGTTGACTATTGGCCTCATGACCCGGACACAATTGATGACGATGAATACCGGACCGCCAGCCATATCTGGCCCGGCTATCCCTATTTTCTTCAAGCCGTTTTTGAAAAAGCGCCTCCGGACGAAACCTACCGGGTAAAGGTCGATGGCAAACGCCGCGTTCGTGTTTTTCGAACTGGGGAAGACCCGAGAATTTATCGCAGTGACATTATTACTTTTGATACCGGCAATACTGGGCAGGAGATCCAACCATGACTGTGATCAGGCTTTGCCGGTTGCTGTTCGCATTTAGCCTTTTAGGCGCCACGCCCGTCCTCGCTCAACCAAGCGACGAGGCGGCCGTCAGCACAAATGTTGCGGAAACCATCAAAGGCGGTTGGGCTGTCGCCTACGAAGATCAGCATTTAGGGCTTGTCAAAGGCCGTGCCTATTTGGACACTGAATTCAATTCCGCGGAGATCACCCTTACTCATCCCAACACCGGTCAAAAAATCAAACTGAAAGCCCGCAGTTTCACCATCAGTGGAACCGAGATCGAGCTCGTGTTGCCGCCTGGATCACCCAGCGCAAATGGCCCCTTCACTCACATGGGAGACATGGTCTCGACCGATCGATCGACCACCAAATTGAACCTCGGTGATACGGAACAGATCATCAGTCTCGGTATTCCGCCAGCACCAGACGGTAGCGTCAAACTCACCCTCACTTACGACCGCGAGACAGACAGTCTTTCAGGCTTTTGGCATCAGCAGGTGGATGCCGTGAGTGGACAGGCATCGCAAGAATCCGGACGCACTGGTTATTATCGTTTTGGCTCCCAAACTGTCGGTGGTGCCGACATGATCGGGAGAGAGGTTTGGCGACGACCACCTCCCATTATCAAAGGTACGTTTGCGATCAAGGATCAGTTCGGTGCAACTTTAGCCGGGCCTAATTTTGCCTATCCCTATCCCGGAGGTCGTACCACACCAGCCAACACAACCCACGCGCTACGCCATGTGATGGTTATTGGTAAGTTCTTACCGCAACGTTTTGGAGAAGGCACAGAGATCAAGAGCCTTGATGATAAAATTGAATATTCCGTCTACAGATTTGAAAGCTCTTATCAACCACCCCCGCTCGACACCTATTACAGAGACAAAGGTTTTGAGCGTGTCCTCGAAATGCAAAAAACCGAAAACCCGCCATTCAAATGGGAAAAGAATGACGACGACTTTTTGATTTTACGCGTCAATCTAAAGCCTGGTGTATTGCCGGGTAGAAAGAAACTGACCATCAACGGTACGCCGACGGAATGGCTGCTGAGGTTCGGGGACCACAAGGCTGAGATTGGGTTTGCACGAGACAACACGCAAGACTTGCGCGACCGACAGGACATAGACCTGCGTGGTTTGGCCATCGAAACTGAAATGGCTAATTTTGTTTATCAATCTGAGCAGGTTTATTTGGAAGTACGTACCGCCGTACCTCTGCCTATGGACAGCGTGCCGGTCATGATTGCGAAGAATGGGAAGTTCCTCAAATTCAACGGCAAACGCGAACTTACCGCCATAAAATCTTCGAACCCAGATGAGCCGGCGATTTATCGCACGCCCCCCCTCTACCTGATCGACCAGGGTCAGCAATGGATTTATCCGCCCACGGCATTGACTATTGTCGTCAATCAAAAAGACCAGCTGCAGGCCCAACTTGGCGGTGACCCTGTCCTCAACGTTAGCCCGACATTTGGTCAAGTTTCAGTGTTGACCAGTCCCACAGATATACGTGGGGCCATCCTGGGCGATTGGACCCAATTGGGTATCTCATGGCCCGAGGCTGTCTATCGTGCGGCTAAATGCGCCAATGTCGATGACTTGGACAGGATCACCGATGTCAATGCTTTAACGAGGGAGGAGGCTGACTATTTTTCGGATGCGGTTATCACGACGCTTTTTTCGAATGCCCCGTCGATCCTCACAACGCGGATCAAAGTCGGAGAGCATGCCGGGATGATCATGTTGCGTCAGATGATTGTCGATCTGATGAAACAATCACTCCCCCTTTATGAAAAACCACTCACCGATAAACAAATACTGGCCTTGCGTGCCCGGCTCAGAAACGCCGTAAAATATAGCGATATCGCGTTGGAAAAAATGAAGGTCGTAGGCCCTGATGGCAGGCTTGGCTCATTTGATATCAGCTTTTATCCCACTCTTCTTGAACAGCTGTATGACTTGAAGGGTGAGAAACGAACAGCTTACCAAATCTCGTCCATGAGAGAGGCGCGACAAAAACTCGTTGTCGCAATGAAGGCCTCTATCCAACGGGCAGAAAGCGTCACCGAATGCGATGTTCATGCCATGACCTATCTTACTGGCTTCAGCATGCAAGGCGTGCAATTGCGCGCCAATGATGCCTTGATGAAGTTGAAGGAGGTAACCGACACTTTCCCTGGTGTTGACAATCAACCCGTCACAATGATGCGGAGGGTTTGGGTTCCAGATCGCCAAGCCCGAGCTCGGGTTTCAAATGTAGCGCTTGTTGCTGAAACTCTACGCGCGCAAGAAGGCTTGAGTAATAGTGAGTGGAATTCTTATTTTTTGACTGTAGCGCTTCTTAGTTTTCCCCTTAATTTTACCAGCATCGAGGTATTGCTCGCTGCTGTTCTAATCATCGATGTAACAGATTTCGGCGTTAATCTTTACCAAGAGGGTACTCAGCAATATGGCGAAGAGGTCGAACTTAAATTTGCCAAAGGCGCGGCGGCGCTTATCGGAACACGCCGTTACAACCGCGCCGCTGAAAGAGACAAGCCGTGGTTTGTAAGCGCCTTTAAAATCCTCATGTCAACTGCACAGGTTGTTGGTTCGTCGGCTGATTTTGTGACATCCGGGCTCGCAGCGCGATCTGTGGAGCGCGGACAGGAGCTTGCTGCTGCCTTAAGAACTAGAACTGGAGAAGGAAACGAAGCTATTAGGCGCTTGCCACAATCACAACGACAAGATCTCATGAGCGCCGTCGTCCATGCCCGCCGCCTTGAAGAGAACATTGGCCGCGCAGCAATGGAGACGCAGGAATTAGCAGCGCTTCGTTTTTCCGACCTTGTCGAATCCGGTGAGTTTGCGGCTTCGGCTAGTCGAGCCGCGACCAAGCCTTGGTGGGCACAAAGCCTGGATGACGCCGCCTTTAGGCGTCTTGATGACATGATCGGACGCGATGACATCATCCGCCTGGTTAAGGACAATACAGCGGAGATGGGTCGCCTGTTAACGGATGACGACGCCATTACGATCCTTCGGTTACCACAGAAAGATATCAACTCGTTCAAGAAAGCGGTTCAAAAATATAAAGACCGAGCCCCGACCCGCGGCCCTGAATTTGTCAGGCAAGCCCACCCCTCGACTGGAAATCCCGAAGGGTTGCACTTTGGCGATATTGGATTGTCGGCGCGCGGTGGAATGCAGACCGCCGACATGCGGGTTTATCACGGGATTGACAATGACGGACCGATGGTTGGCTATTTTACCCGCGGACGGGTAGCGGATGATGTTTTCAATACGGGTAAAGACTTTTTTGTCTTTGACACGGCTCAGACCTTTCGCCAGATGCAATTGGCAGGTAAACCGCCTGGCCCGGTCACCCATGCACCGGGACCCCGCTGGATTAACGATGTAAGGGTCCCTCTACGCGATAACGCGCCAGGTGTTCCTTTTGTCATGTTTAGCAATATGCGGACGTACCAAGCGCTTGGTTTTAACTTTGCCGACCCGAACCTCGCGGGGATCATGCTGAAAAATGTGCAAAGCGCGAACACCGCAGGCCAACTTCATTGGTTGCGCCACGCCTACCCCGAAAAGAGTGTGAGCGAACTTTTCCGATATACGCAATCATATCGATATGCGCAGAACACAGCAGAGCAACTCGGGTTTAAAATCTCAAATGTGGAGGTGCGGGGTGTCGTTCCCAGTGATGGCGGCGGCATTGTTATTACCGAACAACTCAAGCGGCTCGTCGACGGCCCTTGGTTTGAACCGGGGCGCGCGCGAACTGCGGCAGAGGCTGCCGCTGCCAGACAAGATTTTATCAAGACCTATCGCGTGGCTGACGCCCCGGATATCCCCATATCTTTTGATGTTTATTTGAAATTTCAACGGATCAACTGACAGCCCTTGTCAGGAGCAGGCCTGGATGATCTCATCGAGAGGGTGTTAAAATAAGTTGTTTCCAGCAGCCGCAAGAAGGAAAATGAGAGCATGTCAGAGCCCGAACGCCAGCATCATTCAATCAACTATATCGAATTGCCACTCCAAGAATATGAGGCAACAAAACAGTTTTACAACGGTGTGTTTGGTTGGGAGTTTCAGGAATGGGGACCTGACTATCTGAGTTTCTCTGGTGCCGGTATTGATGGTGGTTTCAATGGCGAGGCCCAGCCCTCTGAATCGGAATATGGGGTCCTTGTTGTCCTCTACTCAAATGACCTTGCGGCAAGCGTTAAAGCTGTTGAAAAAGCTGGCGGTGCTATTGCAAAACCCATTTACGAATTTCCAGGTGGTCGGCGTTTTCACTTTGTCGATCCCAATGGATCGGAACTGGCTGTTTGGTCTGAATAGGCAATCACTGGTGAAGCCACACGAAGATCGAGATCATCCCATCCACCGTCGCTACCGGCAAGGATCCATTTTTCCTTATGAGATCAGTGCGCGTGCAGAAATTGCCGCGCCGATTGATGTTGCGTGGCAGGCGCTTGTTGATTTTGAGCACTATGGTGAGTGGAACACCTTCACTCCGAAGGTTAAAACCGATCTTGAAGTCGGCTCGCCAGTACAACTTCATGTGGTTATGCCGCGCCGCTCAAGCAGTGTGCGGACCGAGTGCCTCAATCTGGTTGAGCCAGGTAAGATCATCTGTTGGGGCATGCATCTTGGCCACCCTCTTCTGTTATGCGCCAATCGTTGGCAAATATTGAATGAGCTAGATAACGGTCGCACCCAATATCTGACTGTCGATAAGGTCAGCGGCCTGTTGGTGCCACTTCTCTTAGCACTCTATGGAAGACCGATGCGCCTTGGCTTTCAGTCCGTAGCTGATAATTTAAAACACTGGGTCGAATCAAAACGCGTGTGAGAATACCCGCGCGTTTGACGACCGATGGGAGGTTGGGTGATGAGAAAGCTTGCGATTGGATTGCTCGGGCTGTTCCGTAAGGGGTCTCTCGCCTGGTACCGATTGCGTGGCCAGACGTTCGATGACATCGCCGAACAACGCATCGTCTCGGGCAAAGCCTGGGAAGAGTTTTGCGATACGCTGAAGGCTGCCGGCGCCTCGCTTTCTTTTCCGGGAACCCCGCGCGATCCGTTCAACCAGGCAGAGGGTTATCGTTATTTGACCCGCCTCACGCGCGCCGGCCTTGAAGCGTTCATCGAGTATGCCGACCCGAATGCCCCGGTCATTCACCGCGTGGCCCATGAGACGGTGAAACTTGGCGCGGACAATCCGGATAATTATTATCAGACCGCCTCTATCAATGGCGCCTGGGATTACGAGATCATTGGACAGCGCAATACGATCCACGGTCTTTCCTTTGGCACGCAAATTGGGCATTACGGTCAAGGCCGCGGCATGCCGCCAACGGGATTTCTCGATGCCAATGATATCGACGTGGCGGAAGATGGCTCATTCAAAATTATTTTGAGCAGCCAGGAGCAACCCGGCAATTGGCTGTCCATGACACCTGAAAGCGGCACCCTGATCATTCGCCAGACTTACCTTGACCGCAGCACAGAGATGCCCGCCGCGCTTGAGATCAACCGCATTGGCGCTGGCGGCCAACCCGGCCATGTCACGCCCGCTCTTATCGATGAGGGACTAAAGAGCGCCAGCACGATCGTGGCTGGCGCGTCGTTGATGTTTGCCAAATGGGCACGGGATTTTCAAAAACATTCGAATGAATTGCCGATGTTCGACCAGGAGACTTCCAATCAGGCGGGTGGCGACCCAAACATCACCTATTATCATAGCCATTGGGCACTGGCCGAAGATGAAGCGCTGGTGATCGATGCCATGCCGCCTCACTGCGATCATTGGAATTTTCAACTGAATAATTACTGGATGGAAAGCCTCGACTACCGCTATTACACCATCCACACCAACAAGCATCTGGCGACCTACAGAGACAATGGCTCGGTTCGCATTGTCATTGCGCACGAAAATCCCGGCGTGCCCAATTGGATCAACACCGTCGGCCATTCGTCGGGTACGATGTGCTTTCGCTGGATACGGGCAAGCGAAAAACCTCAACCTCAGACCCGCGTGATAAAACTTGCTGATGTTAAGGAGCTTGCCTGAATTTATGAGCGCACATCCCTACACAAATCATCCGTGGCCGATCAATTTACTCAACGCGCTTCGACCTGCGCTCAATGCTGCCCATTTATTACCGCCGCTTGAGCGCGACGCACTCGTCCGTAAGGCAAAGAAAAAAACCGGGTTAGATGACTTCGGCGATGAGTGGTTTTTTGAACCACTTGATGTACTTATCAAATCGATCACTGAGGAGGCGGCTCTCAGTGCGCTTGGCCACACCATCATGCACAAGCGGCTGCTTGATGCCTTGATGACACGCTTACGCGCTGAGCAATTGTTCAAACAACATCCTGAAATCCTGGACATTGATATCGGCCATACTTTCGTCATTGCCGGTTTGCAGCGAACCGGTACGACCCTACTCCATCGCTTGCTTGGGTCTAACCCAAACGCGCGCGCCTCACTCTCTTGGGAAGCACTCAATCCAACGCGGTTACCAAATGAGACAAAAGGAGATCCATCTGGGCGCATTAAGCAGGCAAAGATCGCTCAGAAAAGTCTTGCCTATATTGCACCGACCTTCTTCGCCATTCACCCGGTTGAATATGATATGCCGGAGGAAGATGTATTGTTTCTCGATCTCTCATTCATGAGCCAATCGGCTGAGGCGACCATGCGCGTGCCAACCTATGCCCGCTGGCTCGAAACGCGAGATTCAACGCCAGCTTATGAATACTTGAAGAAAATGATGCAGTTGTTGCATTGGCAGAACCCCTGCCAGAGCACCGTGCTGAAGTCGCCCCACCACATGGAATATATCGACACGGTCCTGAAAGTGTTTCCACATTCTACGATCATACAAACCCATCGTGACCCGCAAAAAACCATGCCGTCTTTTATCAGCATGGTTTGTCATGGCGCGGGTGTTTTCAGCGACACTGTTTTACCTCAAGAAATATCAAACCATTGGCAGCGCAAAGTCAGAAGGTTGATCGATCTCTCAATGGCCGTTCGGGATCGGGAAGGCGAAGAGAAATTTATCGACGTCTCGTACTACAATTTGACCGACGATCCCATCGGTGAGCTACGACGCATTTATGCAAAGGCGTTCGTCCCTTTCAATGAAGAGGCGGAGCAATGTGCGCGGAGGCTTTTAGAGCGTCAGATTAAAAATAAATATGGCCGCCATATCTATGATGCCGAAGAGTTCGGCATGTCGCACGATCAAATTGAACAGGATTTTGGTTCTTATCGCGATCACTATGCCATACCCGACGAAGCCACTATGACACCGGAGGAACCCACTTTGTGAACAAAGCTCATAGTGACGGCCCAAATGCCGTTGGTCATAAGAATGTCTTCACCGCTGTGATCACGGCGATCTCCGACATGTTCAGCGAGAAGGGCCAGCTCGAACCCATGGGCGCCGATGAACGTCTCGATGGTAAAACCGTCTTGGTGACCGGCGCCAATACCGGCCTTGGCAAAGCCATCGCCATTCAGCTTGCTGAACGTGGCGCCTTTGTTTACATGGCCTGCCGCGGGGGGCATCCGGAGGCTGGAGAAGATGTCAAACGGGCTTCGGGTAGCGACCGCGTGGAGATGTTGAAAGTCGATCTCTCGGATATGACCAGCGCTGCTGCTCTCTGTGACCAGTTGAAGGCAATCGGGAAGCGGATCGACATTGCCGTGTTCAATGCCGGTTTGATGCCGGCCAAATCACGGCGCGGCCCGCAAGAGTTTGAACTTATGTTCACAGTCCACTTTCTTGCCAGCCGCTTGATCGTCCACCGGATGTTGGAAGATGATGTTATTGTTCCCTCTACGGATCCTGCACTCCGACCCCGCATCGTTTTTGTCTCTTCGGAAGCACACCGGTCGTCAAAGCCGATTGATTTTGATACCTTCGGCACGCCCATCGATTATGGCATTAAAGACGGTATGGGTGAATATGCCCGCAGTAAACTTCACCTGTGCACCTACGCAACAGAACTCTCAAAACAACTAAACACCGGAGATGAAACGCGCGTGTCGGTGCACTCGCTGTGCCCCGGCCCGGTTGCTTCGAGCATTGCGCGCGAGGCACCGCGCTGGCTTAAACCTATTATCAATTCAATCTTTAAACTGACCTTCCAAGCCCCCGAACGCGCGGCAAAACCAGTTCTTCTTCTAGCCGGCGGTGCGGCCGTGGAAGGCCGCAACGGTGTCTACATGCACATGATGCGCGAGAAAGTGGTCTCCGACCTGGCTGCGGATCCGGATAATGGCGGGGAATTATGGCGGCGGAGTCAGACACTTATCGCGCCTTACCTAAAATAAACACCAGTCGCTTGTTCAACAGACTTGACAATAATTAGTTATTTAGCTAATTGTCTAACCATGAGCACCGTCTTCAAAGCCCTTTCCGATCCGACGCGGCAGCGCGTTCTTGAACTTTTACGCACCCGACCGATGAATGCGGGTGAACTGGCGGAGCACTTTGAGTTTTCAAAACCCACTATGTCCGCACATTACACCGTTCTGAAAGAAGCCCGGCTCATTGAAGGTGACAAGCAAGGCAAGTACATCATCTACCGGCTCAAAATGTCGGTGCTCGAAGATGCGCTTTTAACCTTCGCCAAAACATTCGGATTGAGCGTCCAGGCTGAAAATGCCGACGCTTCTGATCTTGAAAAGGAATAGGAGTTTTAGAGATGATGACCTACAAACAGCTTTTAGCTTCAGTTGGCATACTGACTTTAACTGTCTTTGGACTTGCCACAGCAAACTGGATTTACAATCCGGAAAGAGCCAGTGCTTGGATTGCGGCGATTGTTTTTATGCCCATTGTGTTGGTGGTTATTTCTATTATTGAACGGGCTCGCCCTCTTGAAACCTACAGCACGGAAAAACACACCTATTTCACAAGATCCGTGCTGATTGCTTGTTTGATGATCGTGGGATCTCTGACGATGCGTCTTCTCAATGTGCTTGAAATCCTGGAAATTACGATGATCGAGCGCATTACAGGTCTTGCCCTGGGCGCTCTATTGATATTCATGGGTAATCTTACACCGAAACTCCTCGGACCGATCTCGGAAATGAAATGTGATGCAGAGACCACGCAATCGCTTAAACGGTTTACCGGGATTAGCTTCGTCACCGCTGGGATTGGCTATATGCTTGCCTGGATCGCATTGCCCGTTGAGCGCGCAAACAGCGTTGCGATGACGATTTGCTTGGCTGCTGTTATTTTGGTCGTGGCACGTTGTCTATGGGCTTTTCGCACACAAGGGACCGGACCTTCTAATCTGTCTCCTGATTAAACCGTTGGCGGCATAAGCCGCTTTCCAGACTTTCATACTCTGAAAGAGAGCCGGAAATTCACATTGATGTAGCGTCAAACTTCTTTGGCGGCATCAAGCGGCCGCCAGGCGAGCGCGGCGAGGACATAAAATCCGATCGCAAGACCGATCACCGCGTCGAACCCCAGATGGATGGAAAGGAGGCTCGCGATAATGGGGCTCACCACTGACGCACAGCCGTTAATGCCCCACGCCCAGGGTACCAGCGCAGGTGTCCGCTCGGACAAGCTGGCAAGGCCGATCGGAAAAGGCATGCCCATCAAAAAAGCAAGTGGGGCAATCAACACCGCGCTGGCTATTGCTTTGATTGGAACGGGCAACGGTAAAAGAGTTTCGAACAAAGACGGCAAGATAAACAGATAACAAAGAGCAATCGCTGCGATACCCGCGACAATCCAAAGCATGGGAGATAGTCGTAAATACCGCTTGGCAAAGCGGAACGCGGTACTGGAAGCCGCCGCCCCGGCGCCTGCGAATATGAGAAACGATGCGAGCGTGACGGATATGGCATAAAGTGGGTGGCCCAGAAACAGCATAAAACGTTGGATAAAAACGATCTCTATAAAGAGAAAACTCAAGCCAAGGGCGAGGAAATAAACGACCGTGCGTGTGCGCTCGCCGTTAACGACAGGTCCGGTCGCGCGGCGAAGCATGTGCAAAGGTGCCAGGATGAGAACCAGCGCCACCAACGTTGCCTGCACGAGCGTCGCGACCAGAATGACATAGCCGCGCTCCACGAGCGGATAGCCGCTTGTTCTGTGGGCGGAGGTCTGTTCCGGCAGACTGCTCCATTTAAAGAAGTTGTTGAAATAGGGACGGTTGTCGGTGGCCGGTTCAAGATTGAATTTGTAACGTGCCATGGTGCGCTGCCGGTCCGGGCCCAGAAGTGCTATGGCGCCATCATAAAAATAGGGTGCTTCGAGGAGGTTATATTGATTGGCGGATGTCCGCACCATGCCCGGATAATAACCAGCGTCGAAGGAGCGCTCAGCCATGAAGCGCCGCAGGTTACTAATCTCACCCTCGGTAAACGGTTCATTCTTAACAAGCAGGGTATATGTCTGCCAGCCGCGGATAAGAACGAGATTGGGGGCGGGATCTTCGTTACCGCCGGTAGTGAGCGCGTCGATAGCGGTCGCGGTGAGTTTGAGAGCATCGCGCGGCGGATTTTTCACCTCGCGCGTGATCGACAGTATGCCCGCCTTTGTCAGGTGGTCCAAGTAAGAGACGAAAGCCTCGGTAGTGTAGACATAGGTTTCACTGAGGCCTCCCATGATGGACCCACCGCTGGACGCCGACAGCGGGATATGAATGAGGTCATATTGCTCTCGTGAAGCAGCCACGAATGTCCGTGTTTCGCCGATATGAAACGCCACCGGCGGTTGGGAAAAAATATTACCAGAATAATCAGCGAACTGTTTTTGAAGGAGATCAGCCAGAAACGGATTGGCCTCCACAGCATCGACCTGCGGGGCGTGATGATAGCGCGCAAGAAGCACACCGGCGCCAGCGCTGACACCAAGGATGAGCACGCGGCCTGGAGATTGTGCATGGTAAGGCGCCGCCTCGGTTGTGTAATCAAGATGGGCGATTTGGCTCAAATCACCGTCGAAGCGATTGATCGCGTGCGGACCTTCTCCGTCGATGAAAAGCCCAAGCTGCTCAGGCGGTATATGGGGGCTTGCAAAACTGAGGCCCGGCGCGATGCGAAAGGGCACGCGCGGGCTGTCGACGACCGTCATTCGCCCCAGAGGTGAATGGCGCTCAGCAACGACATGTGCTCCTGGCGCAAAAAGTGCGGCGCGTAATCCTTTGTACTCGGATAATTGCGGCGCGACCCACGATGCTGGTGCCAAAAGGCCAACGACGAGCGCCAACCCAACCCATAAAAGCACTCGCTTATTCAGGACTGCAATACCGGCAGCGAAAAACCCCGCCCCGAGAACGATATTCAATCCTCGCTCCGCCGGCATGACCATCATCACCAGAACGGCAGCAAGGGCACCCAGCCCTGCCCCGGTAAGATCCGCAGCATAGATGCCGCCGATGCGGTCGCCAAAGCGGGTAAAAGCGAGACCGATACAATTGGCGGCAAAAAAGAACGGCACCAGAAGAAGAACGTAGGCAGCGCTCAAAAGGAGAAGCTGACTGGGCTCCCAGGTAATCTCGAACGGATTAAAACCAAGGCGCTGCGCAAACGCAAAACCGCCATAAGCCGAAATGCTGAAAAGGACAGCATTGATCCGCCATGCATTGTAAAATCGGTCAACCAGCCAGGTCCGTGCGAAGGCCAGGAATGTTCCGCTCGCACCATATCCTAAAAGGGCTATACTGATGATCATGAAGGCAAAATGATGCCATTGCACAATCGAGTATAACCGCATCAGGAGGATCTCGTAGGCAATCGCGCTGGCAGAGACAATACTGATCGCTAATCGCAGCATGTTCATTCTGCCCGGGTGAGCGGAACAAATCGAACCGGCAGTAATTGGCGGGTTTTTAGAGTGCCATCTTGATCTTTTGTCACCAGCAGTAATTGTTGAACGAGAAAGGGCGGCCCTACAGGGATCACCATGCGCCCGCCGGGCGCAAGCTGTTGCGTGAGCGGCGGCGGAATGTGGCTCGCGGCGGCGGTCACGACAATAGCGTCAAAGGGTGCGGCTTCCGGCCAGCCGAAATAGCCGTCGCCGACCCGCGCCTTCACGTCATCGAAACCAACACGCGACAATGTGTTTCGGGCGCTGTTGCCAAGTTCTGGTATAATTTCAATGGTATGAACATCGGCGCCCATATGCGCCAGGATTGCGGCCTGATAGCCCGAGCCGGTGCCGACTTCCAGAACCCGGTCGCCCGGCGCCAGGTCGGCTAGCTCCGACATCAGCGCCACAATATAAGGCTGAGAAATCGTCTGGCCATAGCCAATAGGAAGTGGCCGGTTTTCGTAAGCATAGCGGCGTTGCGCTGCGGGCACGAATTCATCGCGCGGGACCGCGTTTAGTGCATCAACCACGGATTTCGACATCCGGCGCGGAAGACCGGGCAGCGGATCCGTCGCGAAGAAGTGTTGAATTGTTGAAACCAATTCTCGCCGGTCTCGCGCATAATCGTGTTCTTCCTGCGCCTGTGCCGCCGAAATGCCCCCGCCGAAGCCAAGCCCGGCCATGAGTGCAGCAACACCAACGAAAATAGCCGCAACAAAGCGACCGCGGTGTAGGGACATTCTACCTCTCCTGCGCGCGCGGATGACGATCACATAGTAGCATCATTATTATCACACAGAACAAATCTTGCATTGATTGCCGTCAACCGACGTCATTCAGCGACCGAGCCCTAGGTGAAACAGCAAAGCTAACAGTTTGATTTCACTCTCTAAAAGTAATGATCCCTGCGGGAACCGTCATACCGGCCTGACCTGAGGCAGCAGCGCTTGAAACAAACGTCCAGAACCGCACGGACATGGATCGTTGCGACCCAATTTTTCCATGAGTTCTTTGGTGCCGTGAACAACACGGTCACCGCGTTTTACGTTTGTTTCGGAGGGGAAGCCTCGGCGGCGTTTGCTGGTCCGCTCAAAAGCAAGGCTGATCTTCGAAAGGATGGAACTTAGACATTTTATCCTCCATCTTTTGACGCACGAGTGGTGCCAGGGGCGGAATCGATAAATTCTCTAACATATTGAATATAAACAATAAATACATGATCGCTTTTTTCTATACCAACGCCTCTACCAACTTCCAAAATTTCATACGCGGTTTGACTCCCAAACAGCGCGTTGTTGGACAGATTGTACGCTATACGGACGACAATAGAATCCCCGGAATTATGACAGATTCGTATGGCGATGGCCTCCACGCGGGGTACCACTCGGAATAATGTTCAGGTCAGCTTCGAGAAGCAACCTCTGTTGCTAAAAGCATCCGGGAGACATCCTCGCGGCGGCAAGCGCGGACGCATAGCACTCCTCCAGAACTCTGGGACAAGCGCTCGCCGCTAAACTGACGCGAGGAGTGCGTTGGAGAACCAACCCTTGCGAAAGCGGGCTCTATTAGACAAAGTAGACCAAATGGCTCTTTAGGATATGTCATGAAATCAATGTCTGCCAAGGAAGCCAAGAACGGCTTCGGCTTGCTCTTGGATACCG
>JAJFIN010000475.1 GCA_021774955.1 Alphaproteobacteria bacterium
GAGATAACCGCGCCTTGGACTTTGGCTTTTTTCATCGCCTCAGGAATAAAAGTATCAAGTTCTGCGGGACCTGCCGGGCTTCCCAAATGTTTCCCGTCCGCGCTGGCTTCAAAAGAGAGGACAAGCCAACCCAGAACCGAACCTAGGAAAACCGCAATGCAAGTCTTCACCCATACAGACATCCCTATTGCCCCCTCATCCCGCTAATGCGCAGGACAGTCTATCCCGCTTTGGCGACATGCTGCGATAACTGTATTACGTAATAGGCAGGCTATTGTCATCGGTCCAACGCCGCCCGGAACCGGGGTAATTGCCGACGCCTGCTGCAATACCGCTTCAAAATCAACGTCTCCCACGAGCCGGGTCTTACCTTCGCCGCGTTCTGGAGCGGGAATGCGGTTCATGCCCACATCAATAACCACAGCACCCTCCTTAACCCAATCGCCCTTGACCATTTGCGCCCGGCCCACAGCGGCGACGAGAATATCCGCGTTGCGGCAAACACTGGGTAGATCGCGCGTGCGCGAATGGGCAATCGTCACCGTGCAGTTTTCATTCAGCAGTAGTTGGGCAATAGGCTTGCCAACCAAGTTTGAGCGGCCAACAATCACAGCGTTTTTACCATTAAGGTCACCACCAAACTGTTTGGCCAACATGACGCAACCAAAAGGCGTGCACGGCACCGTGCCTTCAAGCCCGCTTGTTAGCCGACCGGCATTGAGCGGATGGAGGCCATCGACATCTTTTTCCGGGTCAATCGTATTGATCACTTTTTGCTGGCTGATCTGATTGGGTACTGGAAATTGAACAAGAATACCATGGACATCCGGATCATCGTTCAGTGCACGAACTTTTGTAAGAAGCTCTTCTTCGCTGGTGGTCGACGGCATCACGAATTCATAGGAATTCATGCCCGCTTCTTTGGTTTGGACGCCTTTGTTACGCACATAGATTTGGCTTGCCGGGTCATCGCCAACCAGAACAACAGCAAGACCCGGCGTCAGATCGTGATCGCGCTTGAGCGTATCCACCGCACCTGCAACCTTCACCCGCAATTTAGCGGCAATCGCTTTGCCATCGATAATCTGTGCTGTCATGGACGACCTTTCTTAAGGGGAAAGCGGGATTTGTTCGAGCAGGTGCTCAGCCAATTGCGTAGCAGCACCTTCGATCTTTAAACGTTTGTTGCGATTTGTTTCCCCGGCTACCACGTCAATCAACGTTGGGGCAAGCCCTAAGCTTTTCGATAACAATTTTATCAACGCTTTGTTGGCTTTGCCTTTTTCCGGGACTGCTGTGACCCGGACTTTGAGGTGCACTTTACCGTCCGCGCCTACCGCCCAGCCATCAATTTCGTTACGGCTGGCTTTCGGTGTCAACCGAACAGAAAGAACAATTCCGTCGGCGACGATTTCAACAGCGTCAACGGTGTTCACCACACTTAGCCCAGAAGGGGAACAATGAACATTCGTAACATCTGTGCTGCAACAATGATCAAAATCGGTGAAAGATCGAGACCGCCTAGGGGCGGAATAAGATTGCGTGCGGGCCGCATGATCGGTTCGGTGACGGTGTGAACAAAACGCGCCAAAGATCGCGCCGCCGGGCTGCTCATATTGACAATGTTGAAATTGATTAACCAGCTCAATATGACCCGACCGATGACTAGCCAAATGAATATTCCAAATGTCCAATATACAAGCCATTGGACTGGGTTGAGCACATAAAGTTGGTTCATAGGAATTCCTTCAGGCAGCAATTGGGGAGGGCTACAATGCAGACAGAGGCAAGCGACACATATTAGGACATGTAGCGATTGCTGCTGCTCTAATCAAGCGCTAGGCTCAAATTCTGAGACATGCGCTTGACCGCCTTTTCTAGTCCAATCGAGCCATGCAATAATTGGCCGAATAGCCGAGCATCACACTCAGTTTTTGGAGGAATGATGGCAAAGACAGAAGATTATGGATTGGGTGAGCACACCTTTCCACGAGGCTGGTTCATGGTGGCGGAAGCCTGTGAACTCGACGAGGGTCCCAAAGCTGTTCGTTTCTTTGGCAACGACTTCGCACTTTACCGCGGCAAAGAAAGTGGCCAGCCGATCTTGCTTGATGCCTATTGCCCGCATATGGGAACACATCTCACCGCTAATGAGAGTTCCTACGTCATCAAAAACGGCATCCACATCGAAGGCGATTCAATTCGTTGTCCTTATCATGCCTGGCGTTTTGGACCGGACGGTAAATGCAACGACATTCCCGGCCTGGATTGCAAAGCTATTCCACAAGCCGCACAGATTCGCGCCTGGACGGCTAAAGAAAGCATGGGCTGTATTTTTGTCTGGCATGACCCCGAAGGCGGCGAACCAGACTACGATGTCCCATTTCTTGATGAGTGGGATGATCCGCAATGGGTGCATTGGAAAATCGATCACCTTGGTTCCATTGAAACGCACCCGCAAGAAGTTCTCGACAACATGGCCGACGCCCGCCACTTGGGGCCAACCCATGGTGCGCCGTGCCAGTTCTTCAACAACACCATTAAAGATCACGTCTTGATCCAACGACAAGGTGGTTATTCAGAAGAGTTCGTGGCACATCTCTCGACTTACACTTGGTATACCGGCCCCGGCATTCTTCTTTCTAAGCAATCCTTCGGCGAACAATCAGCCTATGAAATTATCACCAACACACCGGTCGATGATGGCGTGACGCAAGTCTGGCACGGCGTTCTCGCGCGCTCACCTAACAAAATCGCAACCGAAGAAGATGTCGCTAATGCGCGCATACAACAAGCCGGTGCGCTCCATGCCTTCGCACAAGACTTTGATGTCTGGTGCAACAAAAGGCCGGCAATTCAAATTCTAGCCGCACCGCATGAAGGGGCCTTCGCCAAAAGCCGAACGTGGTACAAACAATTTTATAATCCACGCGCCAAAGCCCACGAGTTCCAAAAACTTGCGAACGGCCAATATTCAGCCCGCGGGCTGGATCAACCCCCTGATGATATGATAAGCTGGAATAAACACGCCGCGATCGCCGCCGAATAGATCGGCCAGAGAAAATCGCGTGATGTCTACGCCCACCCGTGGGGCCGTAGCTCAGTTGGGAGAGCGCTACGTTCGCAACGTAGAGGTCGTCGGTTCGATCCCGATCGGCTCCACCATTTTCATTCAGTCGAGGCCCCAGCCAGCCAGGCGCAGATTTCCGTCCGAGAGTTCACCCTCTCACTCCCACCAATTAAATCTACCTGCGCGGAAACTACCTCAGACCGAATGAATCAAACCGCTTCCACATGTCTTCAAGATCAACAACTGAGCCCGTTTCACGGGCCTCATCAATTTTGATCGCGGTAAGACCCGCCTCAAGTGCGTCTAGAACAGAGACCGGTAGCTCGCACCCCTCATAAAAATGTTTCGCCATTTCAGCCACCATGAGTTCTTCCGCTCCATAATGAACAGAGGACCCGCTATAGTCATAGGTCTTATCGATGAGCTTCTCCGAAGTCAGCGCATCGTGCGTTTTATAATAGGCGCGGACGAAATCCCCTTCGGCCATGCCCTTTTGCCCGAAAACACAAAATCGCCGATGTTCGTCCGGCGCATTTAAACTAGTATGAAATCCGAGTTTGGCACCATTCTCATATTCAATAATAACTTGTTGATGATCGACAATATCGGCGTCACCATCAAAGGCATTGTCCACGCCGTTCCACCGGCTCTTCCAGTGATGATAGACATCGGCGTCCGCATGTTCTGAGTTTTGCTTCGTAAACGTCCCACGCCCGCCAAAACTTGCAACCCGTTTCGCCCGTGCCCCTATAACACTCTGGTAGAGGTCCAAATCGTGACAACATTTTTCCAACATGAAGCCACCGGTCATATGCGTCTTTCGTCGCCAATCGCGCATGAAAAATGCACCATGTGCAGGCGCAATATGTTCCGTCGCTTCGATGCTCACCACAGTCCCAATCGTGCCGTCATGGATTGATGTCATCAGATCGCGGTAGAGCGGGGAATAGCGCAAGACGAGGCCAACCATCACCCGATCAACCCCGTGCGTTTGCAACAATTCCAACAGCGTGAAGGTCTCTTCCTCAGATATCACCACGGGTTTTTCGGCAAAAACGCGAGCACCGGACTCAAGCGCTAGCGCGATGTGTTCCAGATGGAAATGGTTAGGCGAACCCACCATTACCAAGTCAAAGTGATGGGCTTCAAGCATAGCGTCTAAACGGTCATAACCGGCAAGCTTCCCAATGCCGTGTCGTTCAAGATAAGAGAGCTTCGCCGGTGTTGGGTCTGAGTAGGCAATGATGTCAAAGTCAGGAATGTATTTGTGGAAAATCCGCACGATATAACTGAGCCGTTCGCCGACACCAACCAGACCAACCTTCATCGCAGCAATCCCCAACGTCGATTTTTAGGTCCGAGCCCTAATGCACATGTCCACATTCGCTTTTGTTGCGGGCATGATAGTCACCCATCAGTGCGAATAGATTGACCATGTCGGGCGTCTCGCGCACGCCGCTATATTCCTGGTAAAGCGAATAGACATTAACGACAATGCGCTCAGAATCGGACCAGGCGCCATACTCCGCGAGCGCGATATCTTGCGCCGCATCGGCGACCGACAGACCCGCATCATAACGCTTGCGCGCCTCCTGATCGACATAGGTGAAATAATCGCGCACATCGCGCGCACCTTTTTTGTCCGTCATCGGACCATGCCCCGGCACGATCACATCGACATCCATCTCCATGATCAAGTCGCACGCCTTAATCCAATTGGCGACCGGTCCCGCCCACATTATCGGTGTGCCGCCGATGAACAGAATATCGCCGGTATAAAGCACTCGGTCCGACGGCACATAAACCAGCGTATCGCCTTTGGTATGGGCAGGCCCGACCTCAATCAATTGCACATCTTTGTCGCCAACCTTAAGGTCAAGCTGGCCGCTATAGGTGCGTGTCGGCGCCACAAGCTCAACGCCGTCAAAGTCAAAGGCGCCAAACACTTCGGCAAAAAATTGCCCAGCCATGCCCATATTAGGCGCCTCGCGCAAGAATGCTGCCATCGCTGCCGGTGGAAGCTCGACCATTTCCTCAGCGCTGGCCTTCGACGCAATGATCTCTGCTTGCCGCACCAGGCTGTTGCCGTAAGTGTGGTCGCCATTGGCGTGCGTGTTGATGAGGGTTGTGATGTCACCGCGATCGATACCGGTCGCATCCTTCATGGTGCGCAGCATATCGCTGGTTAAGCCTTTGTCGAACAGTGTATCGACAAGTAGCGATTGATCGCCATCGACAACGAGCCCGGCATTGCTCCAACCCCAAGAACCATCGGGCATGAGATAAGAGTAAAGACCAGAGCCTATCTCATGCAAGCCCTTGGTATATTGCCATTGTCCCATTTCACATCCTCCCAGAATTATTCTTTGTTATGATTATTTAACGCCAACAAGTCCTTTGGTTGCTTCAATGAGCGCCGACGGATCATAACCGACACCATCTTTAAATACATGTGTGACGTTTTTGATGTCA
>JAJFIN010000476.1 GCA_021774955.1 Alphaproteobacteria bacterium
ATAGCACAAATTGATGACAGTGATATTCATGTCAATGGAGATTATGTTGGAGAGGGGTACGGGTTGTTTGATGATGAAGTTGTGAACGCTGTGAAGCTCGTCGCTCGGCTCGAAGGGCTCCTCATAGATCCGGTATATACGGGTAAGGCAATGACTGGGCTCATAGACTTGATCAAAAGTAAGGCCATTGCCCGCGAGAAAAATGTCGTTTTTCTCCATACCGGCGGTGCTACAGGATTATTCGCTTATAAGGATAAACTTTTGAATTCATCTCACTTAAGCGATGCTTCATAAGAAATTTAGATAACTCCATTTTCTTTAAGTACATCGATGTCATCGCGAGACAGTCCAAGGATGTCTTGATAGATTTCGTCGTTGGCATCTCCTAATTGTGGCCCTAAATGTTGGATAACCCCCGGGGTTTGAGACAATTTTGGTATTACGTTGGGTATGACGCAATCGTCGCCTTCACCTGTCTTTGTGGAAATCAAATTTTCACGTTCCGCAATATGGGGGTGTTCAAATATGTCTGAGATTGTGTTTATGGGCGCGCAGGGCACTCCACCTTCATTGCAAATGGCGACAATTTCTGGTGCTGTATTCTCTCCAATCCATGTCGAAACAATTAGATCAACAGCTCTTCGATCCGCCAATCGCTGTGCCACAGTCTGATACGCCTCAGGGGCTGACAGTCCCGGTTGATCCATTACTCGTGTGAGGCGTTCAAAAATCTTATCGCTGGTGCACGCGAGAGAAACCCATCTTTCGTCGACGGTTTTAAAGTGACCATGGGGGCAAGCGTTCTCAGTGCCCAGCCCGAGGCGCCCACGAACCGTGCCGTCTTGGGCGTAAGTTGGTGCCATATCGTCAAGAATGCGGAAGATGGATTCGTAAAGTGCAAGATCAATAAACTGACCACCTACCTTTTCGCGCACCCGCAATGCCATCAACACGCCAATAGCGCCGTTTAATCCAGTAAGATAGTCAGCAAGCGAAGTAGAGCCTGGTGTGAGTGGCGGCCCATCTTTCATGCCTGTGAGGTGGGACAAACCGGCAAATGCGTGTGCGATGCGCGCAAAGCTCGGGCGTCCCTTAAGCGGACCAGTTTGGCCATATCCCGAAACACGCAACATGATGAGTCGTGAATTTTCCTTGATAAGGTCATCATAACCAAGTCCCCATTTCTCCAAGGTCCCGGGCCGGAAACTTTCGCAAACGACATCACTTTTTCGAACTAACCGTTTCAGTAGTTCAGCACCTTGGCGACAACGCAGATCAAGTGTGATCGATTTTTTGTTTCTAGCTTCGCTCAACCAGCACAGCGTGTCATCGCCATTTGAGGGGGTTCCAAAGGCGCGCAAGGGATCGCCAGTTTCTGGCTTTTCTACCTTTATTACATCCGCTCCAAATTCGCCGAGGATCGTCGCAGCATAGGGTGCTGCAATAAAAGTTCCTAAATCGAGAACTCGAATCCCTTGCATCGGCATAACAGGAGCGTGTTTTGTGGGATGGACAGCCAAATTATCTTCTCCTCAAATTTAAACCGGTGATTGAACGATCAATCGGGCTAAAAATCTCGATTCCTACAGAATACCATTATATTTTTGAATGATCGTTTGGTAAACTAACTTTCGGCTGAAAATCATAAAATTTGTGAGGCGATATGAATGGCCAGAAGATCTATCAGAATTTAATTGGAGGGGCCTTTGTTGATCCTATCCATTCAGATTGGCTTGATAGTTATGATCCGTTTACAGGCCACCCGTGGACAACAATTCCACGCAGTAGTGAGTTGGATGCTCGGAATGCCGCAGAAGCGGCTTATGACGCGTTCACAACCGGTCCATGGCCAAGCCTAACTGCAACAGAGCGTGGTGTTCTTCTGCGAAATTTTGCGGACCTTTTGACAGGTCAGGCGTCTGCGATCGCCGCTGTCGAAACAAGGGACAACGGGAAAATTATTTCTGAAACTCAAGTTCAGGTCAGATATGCACAGCAATGGTTTCAATACTATGGCGGTCTTGCCGACAAAATAGAAGGAGCTGTCCTGCCGTCGGACAAATCAAATATCTTCAATTACACAAAGTATGAGCCGGTTGGACCGGTGCTGGCTATCACCGCGTGGAATTCTCCGATCCTACTTGCCGCATACAAGTTGGCACCGGTTTTGGCGGCTGGAAATACAGTTGTATTGAAACCCTCTGAATATGCTTCTGCCTCAACACTGGAATTTGCGCGCTTGTTTGAAAAGGCGGAGTTTCCGCCCGGGGTCGTCAACGTGGTTACCGGTCTCGGGCCGGAGGTCGGCCAGCCCCTCGTCGAAGATGATCGTATCGCGATGGTTACCTTTACCGGAAGCGAGTATGCGGGGCGTTCGATTGCGCAGACGGCCGGAACGAAGCTTAAAAGGGCTGTCCTGGAACTGGGCGGGAAGTCACCAAACATCGTGTTTGAGGATGCAAATTTGGAAAACGCCGCGAACGGTGTAATTTCCGGTATTTTTGCCGCGAGCGGCCAGACCTGCGTCGCGGGATCGAGATTACTCGTACATGAATCAATTCACGATGAATTTGTCGAGCGATTGATCAAAATTGCTCGGCCCGCAATTATCGGTGATCCCGCTGACCCATCAACTCAAATTGGGCCAATAACAACTCAAGCGCAGTACCGAAAAATTCTCGACTACATCAACATCGCCAAGTCCGAAGGGGCAAATTGTGTGCTCGGCGGACATGCTGTTGAGATGCCAGGCCAACCCGATAGCTGGTTTGTAGCACCAACAATATTTACTGAAGTCACAAATTCAATGCGGATCGCCTGTGAAGAAGTGTTTGGGCCAGTTTTGTCCGTGATCAAATTCAAGGATGATGAGGATGCCATTCAAATTGCCAATGATAGTAAGTTTGGCTTGGCAGCGGGTGTGTGGACCAATGATATGCGCCGTTCAATTATGATGTCAGACCGGTTGCAAGCAGGAACTGTTTGGGTCAACACCTACCGAGCCATCAGTTTTTTATCACCCTTTGGCGGGTATAAGCACAGCGGCATGGGACGTGAAAACGGCACCGAAGCGGTGAAACAATACCAGCAAACCCAAAGCGTGCGGATGTCGACGGAGGAAAATGTTGCGAACCCGTTTGTTATTCGCTGAATTTCTCACGTGAGTTAAGATAAGTTAGGAGTTTCTCAAGTTGGTTATCTCGCCATCTTTGGCGGCTTGGCACTTCTTCCTCCGATGTTGCTTTAGTTAGCTCCTCGTGTATTTCATCTATCAAACCTGTTGGCCATTCATACTGCGTATTGAGGCTATCGATAATTCTTCGATGTGTTTCGCCATAAACATCGATGTATGACCGGTAACCCTTCGACGCATTGAGATGCCCTGTTTCAAAGGGGCCGACTAGAGCCCATCTCGGCGCAAGCCCCTGAGTCAACGCAATATCTATGTCGTGAACGGAGCAATACCCTTCTCCAACAAGATGTATAGCCTCACCCAAAACAGCCAGCTGCAGCCTATTTGCGATAAAACCGTTGATCTCTTTTTTTACTAGTATTGGTGTTTGACCCAGAGTGGTAAGGAATGCACTTGTTCGATCTAGTATTTCCGGTTCCGTCCATGGAGAGGGACAGAGTTCGACCAACGGGATAACATGGGGCGGATTTAAAGGATGAGCCACCAAACACCTTTTGCGACCAGGAAGATGCTCAAACAGAAGCGAGCCCAAGATCTCAGAGGTGGAACTCGCAATTATAGCTTGCTCGGGTGAATGTACATCCAATCTGGAGAAGACTTCGCGTTTACGGTCTGAATTTTCGACAATGCTTTCCTGAATGTAATCTGCATCGCCAACAGCCTCAGAAAGGTCGGCTGTCGGCTGAATGTTTTCCATCGCTTCTGACGCGCTTGGGATCGCATGAGACTTTTCTAGGTCGATTAGGGTATGTGCAATCGCTTTTAAAGATTCTTCAATCGCAAGATTTGAACTGTCGAACACCTTTACGATATGATTGTGTGTTGCAAAGCGGATGGCCCAGGATCTTCCCACATTGCCCAAACCAATACACACGCAATTCAATTTCATGGAATAACCTCCATGACTTCTTCTTTAGAGTGCGGGTCAATCAATTTTGCTAGTCGAAGGTCAGGCAAATACCGATTGCCAATAGGCACGGTTATGCTGGACCCAACAATATCGTGACCTATTGGCTCGCAATTTCCGCCGAGATGTTTTCTTAGGAATATTTCTACGCCAGCGACAAAGCTAAGCAAATTCGGCGTTCTGACAAAGGCGTGCCCTTCATCCGGGAAAACCATATAGACGACCTCTAAAGCATTTTTTTCCAGCGCTTGCGCCATTTGATCGGATTCTTGTTTTACTACTCGGGGGTCGTTCGCACCTTGTGCAATGAGCACAGGCGATGTCAGCTTATCTATATGGAAAAAGGGGGAATGATCTCTTAGGAGCTTTGCTCCCGCAGATTCCAAAGGATCACCAACGCGTGTGCGCCACATGGACTTATATTCTTTCCAGTAGGGCGGTATTGTTTCAAGAAAACTTGTTAAGTTTGACACGCCAAACAAATCTATTCCGCAGGCGAATAGTTTCGGTAATCGGGTCAATCCGACCAATGTCGCGTAACCACCAAAACTAGCGCCCATTATAGCAATTTTGTCAGGATCTGTGATGCCATTTTGGATTGACCATGCGATGCCATCTTCGATATCATCGAAAATCTTCCCCCCCCATTCTTGATTGCCGGCATTTAAAAATGATTTGCCAAACCCGCTTGACCCACGAAAGTTGATGCTGAGCACTGCGTACCCGCGATTCGCGAGCAGTTGTATCCATGGATCAAACTCAAAGACATCACGTGTCCACGGCCCACCGTGCACGAGTACGACGGTTGCAAGAGGGGAATCAGGTCGGTCTTCGCCGCGAACCTGTGTTGATGGCGGCAGAGTGACGTAAGTAACCAAATTCAAATCGTCTCGCGAGGCGATGAGTGTGGGGTGCATAGAGCCTAATTGATGTTGTTCGAATGTAGGTTGTTCAAGATCGATATTACCTATTTTTCGCGATTTCCTATTAAAGACGACGTAGGATCCAGGATTTTCTGGACCGTGAAACCTAACAATCCATGATTCGTTGTCTGCTGTTTGACTGACGATCGAAAAGTGAGAATCTTCAACCGAGCGGATATACTCAAAATCCTGGCGATCTGTTTCTCGAAGGCTCACTAAAGTTGGACGATCATAATAGCGTTCATACGCGAATATTTCCTGGGATTGATGTTCAATCCAAACCCGCGAAATATCAGATAGCCGATCTTCTGCGATTTGGCGGCTCACACCATCGTTCAAATTCCAGGCGACCAGCGCTGCTGTATCTCGGCCGCGGCTGTCCATGGCGTAGATTTCAGTTGCATCGGCATTGAAGGTATTTGACACCTCAAAACTTCGAAAGGGGCGCGTCGTGGTTTCATCTTCTGGGCTCACCGAAAAGAAATGATCCCAAACACCATCACCGTCGCTGACGTTATAATTTACACCACCGTTTTCTGTACGTAACTCTGCCAATCTAGGTCGCAGATATTGATCCACATATATCCATGTGTACTGATTATTTAATTCATGAAGAACAACTGAACCAGTCGCCACGTTGACGCGATAAAGGTCAAAAAACCGAGATGTGCGACCATTTGATTCTATAACAATCTCAGAAGGAGATTCGCAACTGAATGCCGAGATTCTCGTTTCGGCATCCTCAAAGGGAGAGATGTTCATCCATTTTTTACTCTCGATGTTCGCGCTGAAGAGCTGCCACTTCTCGTCTCCATCACCATCTTTTGCAATAATTAAGTGGCGGCTGTCATTCGCCCAGCTAAAAACATATACCCCACGACCTGTTTCGTGGGAGATTTGGTGGCGATCAGGGGAGCCGCGAGAAGACATTAACCAAATATTAGGAACACCTTTTTGGGTGAGTACGAAAGCAATCCATTTGCCGTCTGGACTCAGTTTCGGATCGACCCGTAGCGTGTCGAAAAGTATCTTCCGCGGTATCAGTTCATGATCGATCACTTTTATCTCCAATTGATGCCTGCGGACTTAGTATCTTTGTGTTTGGCTTTTCATATTTCATTGATTTATCCGAGCGCCTGATACATCAACGCCTTGAATTCGCGGGCAATTGTGTAGTCGCTTGACGGCATATGCTGAGCAAACAGAATACCGATGAGGTCGTCAGCGGGACTTGCCCAAAAAAAAGTGCTTGCTGACCC
>JAJFIN010000477.1 GCA_021774955.1 Alphaproteobacteria bacterium
TGATTGATTTTGGATTGAGGCGTGCGTCAAACATTGTTTGGCAGGAACTTGACATTGACAAAAACGCACGCGCCTCACTGAAACATCAATCACCCTGTGTCTTGTGGTTCACAGGTTTGAGCGGTTCCGGCAAATCGACCGTTGCTAACCTCGTCGAGCAGAAACTCCATGCAATGGGAAAACATACCTATGTTCTGGATGGAGACAATGTGCGTCACGGTCTGAACCAAGATCTTGGCTTTACGGATGTCGATAGGGTTGAGAACATTCGTCGTGTTGCTGAAACAGCCAAATTATTTGTTGAATCTGGTACGATTGTCCTTGTTTCGTTCATTTCACCGTTTGTCGATGAGCGACGAATGGCGCGGAGTTTGATGGAAGAAGGCGAGTTTATTGAAGTATTTGTCGATACTCCTGTTGAGGTCTGTGAGACACGCGATCCAAAGGGGCTCTATCAGAAAGCCCGAGCAGGCCAGATTAAGAATTTCACCGGCATAGATTCAGATTATGAAAAACCGGAGAATGCTGAAATTACCTTAGATACTTCCAAGCACAGCGCGGATGAATCGGCCGACCGCTTGGTGGAATACCTTGAAAAACAAGGGTTTTTGCAAACGACCTCATAGGATTCAATCCTTGATAAGTAGTTTTCGATAGTCTCTAAGATACTGAGGGTAAATGAAAAAAGCTGCTTGGTCCGTTTCGTCTGCCTGTGTTTTTGAGGAGAGTAAGTAATGACAGTGCTTGTTACCGGAGGTGCAGGTTATATCGGTAGCCACATGTGCTGGCTCCTTGCTGACAATGATGAGTCATTCATTGTCGTCGATGATTTATCGACAGGAAACAAAGATGCCATTCCAAAATCTGGAGAACTTATCGTCGGCGACATTGGCGATATTGAACTTATTTCAACTCTCATCAAAAAGCACAATGTTGATTCGGTAATCCATTTCGCAGGATCGATCATCGTTCCAGAATCGGTTAGTAACCCACTCAAATATTATTCAAACAATACTGCAAAATCACGAAACCTGATTGAGGCTTGTGTCAATAACAAGGTAGAGAATTTCATATTTTCTTCCACGGCTGCCGTATACGGAATACCTGAGAAAGTACCAGTTGTTGAAGAGCTACCAATCGCACCAATTTCACCTTATGGATCCTCAAAATCGATAACGGAAATGATGCTTCGCGATTGCGCAGAAGCATATGATTTTCGTTATGTTGCGCTACGTTATTTTAATGTGGCAGGTGCCGACCTTGATGGACGCACGGGACAATCAACACCCGAGGCAACACATCTTATCAAAGTTGCAAACCAAGTGGCTCTTGGTCAACGATCTCATCTTGAGATTTACGGTACAGACTATCCCACACCGGATGGCACAGGTGTACGGGACTATATCCATGTTTGTGATCTCGCAGCCGCGCATTGGCTGGCGCTGAAACATCTGAGGACGGGAGGGGATTCCAAAGTTTTCAATTGCGGCTATGGGCACGGCTATTCGGTGCTCGAGGTTGTGCGTACTCTCGAATCAATTGTGAATCATGAAATCCCAGTCAAACGCGTTGCGCGGCGTCCTGGCGACACTCCCGAAGTCGTAGCAGACAGTAATAAACTGAAACAAACCTTTGATTGGAAACCCCAATTCGACGATTTAAGAACCATCATTGACTCGGCTTTGCGATGGGAGCGTCATTTGGCGTCTTCCTCGAAGTAAGTCACTATCATCTCTACGGACCAATGGTTCGAATTGAATAATTATAAAGGTAACTTGTGGCAGTTCTTGTTACCGGCGCAGCCGGATTTATTGGATCTTATGTTGCCCACGCATTACTTGATCGTGGCGACGAAGTCGTTGGGGTGGACAATCTCAACGACTATTACGATGTCGCACTGAAAGATGCGCGGCTCGGTCGGTTAGCTGACCGATCGGGATTTTCCTTTCACAAGTTGGATATCTCAGACGAAGCGGAATTAAAGAGCATTTCCAGCCAATACCAATTGTCTAATGTGGTTCATTTAGCCGCGCAAGCCGGGGTTCGATATTCAATTGACAATCCAATGGCCTACGCCAAGTCGAATTTGGTGGGTCACCTGTCGATACTTGAACTCTGCCGGCACAGTGAAACAATTGATCACTTAGTGTATGCATCCTCAAGTTCGGTCTACGGAATTGGCAATGAGACACCGTATTCGGAATTAGATAGAGTAGATAAACCGGTTTCACTCTACGCGGCGACAAAAAGAGCCGATGAGTTGATGAGCTATGCTTATGCGGGCCTTTATGACTTCCCGCAAACGGGGCTCCGCTTTTTTACCGTATACGGACCATGGGGTCGTCCAGATATGGCGTACTGGAAGTTTACGGATGCCATCATGAATGGACGGCCTATCGATGTTTATAACAATGGCGATATGTACCGCGATTATTCATATATTGACGATATAGTCTCAGGAGTGTTGTCGGCACTAGATAATGCGCCTTCGAAAGATGAGCATGGCCGGCGACACCGGGTATTTAACATTGGCAACAAACGCCCTGAAAATCTGATGCATTTTATTGAAGTCATAGAAGATGCTGTTGGTAAAAAGGCGGAGAAACGGTTTCTGGAAATGCAACCGGGTGACGTTTATGAGACCTGTGCGGATACTTCGGCGATTGAAGAGGCGTGCGGGTTTAGTTCAAAAACGTCTATTGATGAAGGAATTCCAAAGTTTGTGGAATGGTTTCGTGGGTTTAACGGTGAGAAGTAGGGCTTAGGCGATGTGTGGCATAGTAGGTATCGTCGGTGGACAAAAAGCCTCTTCGGTGATGGTTGATGCGTTGAAGCGTCTGGAATATCGCGGATATGATTCCGCGGGGGTTGCGACCTTGATTGATGGTGCAATTCATCGGCGTCGCGCTGAAGGTAAGCTGTGTAATCTTGTCGACAAATTAAAGTCAGATCCGCTTGTGGGCGGATTGGGAATAGGCCATACGCGCTGGGCAACCCACGGAGCGCCAACAGAATGTAATGCCCATCCACACGAAGCTGGCGGCGTGGCTGTTGTCCACAATGGTATTATCGAAAACTTTCTTTCACTGCGTGAAGAACTGCAAGCAAACGGGCACAAGTTTGAGACTGAAACTGACACTGAAGTTGTTGCCCATATGGCTAGCCACTTGATCAAGGCTGGCAAGACCCCGCGCGAGGCGGTTCAGGAAGTGCTTTCAAAGCTAGAGGGTGCTTTCGCATTGGCAATGATTTTTGAAGGTCACGAGGATTTAATTATTGCTGCGCGTCGTGGCAGCCCGCTGGCGATTGGGCTCGGCGATGGACAAAGTTACCTGGGGTCAGACGCATTCGCATTGGCACCAATGACCAACAAAGTGATCTATTTAGAAGACGGTGATTGGGTGGAGCTAAACGCTCAGAAGGTGACCGTTTATGACGGACAAAACAAGGTTGTGAACCGCGATGTCACGATTACAACCGCAAGTGCTTCATTGGTCGACAAGGGAAATCACCGCCATTTCATGGCAAAGGAAATTTTCGAACAACCTGAAGTGATAGCTCACACCTTTGGTGCCTATGTTGATCCAATAAATCTATCGGTATCCATGAGCGAACTGCCGTTTGATCTTAAGACGGTTCCAAAGATAACAATTGTTGCTTGTGGTACGGCTTTTTATTCGGGTCTCGTTGCTAAATATTGGTTTGAGCAAATCGCTCGCGTGCCGGT
>JAJFIN010000478.1 GCA_021774955.1 Alphaproteobacteria bacterium
CGAAGGGTCAATCCCGGATACTCGTCTTCGCGGGCGCAAGCTTGATTCCGGCGGATGAGGCCAAATACGCTGGAATTGGTCACATTTTCTGAATCTCCGCTTCCCTTCTCAACCATGGTAGCCCTTCGGGTGGTTGAGAAGGGAAGCGTACACGGAGTATCAATCTGTCTCCCATTGTCATTCCGCTACTTGATAGCGGAATCCATGCAGCAGATCTTCGGAGTGTTCCGCCCATGGTTCGAGACGGCACTATCGCGCCCCTCACCATGACGTATCTATTTGACGTCATCCTGAGGAAGGCCGTTAGGCCTGTCTCGAAGGATAAAGTGAAGAACACATACGTCTGTATGTGTTGCCCATGGTTCGAGACACGCCCGGACGGGCGCCCTCACCATGACGCTGGATTTTAGTGCTTTCTTCGAGCAGGTATCGCTCTTAACCCGCCGCGATCCGCCCGGTAATCGCTTCAATAGCCGCGGGCATTTTGTCCGCATCCGGACCACCGCCGCGTGCCATATCCGGCCGACCGCCGCCGCCTTTGCCACCAACTGCCTCTACACCAACTTTGATGAGGTCGACTGCACTGATGCGGTCGGTCAGATCATCCGTAACCCCGATCGCTAGCGCGACTTTGCCATCGTTCGCGCAGAGGAAAGCCGCTACTCCCGAACCCATAGACTTCTTCGTTTCATCGATCAGGCCAGGCAAATCTTTCGGCGATACACCCTCGGCAATCTCAGCGATGACCTTTATGCCGTTGATTTCGCGTGCTTCAGGGCCGCTTTTTGTCCCACCTCCACCGAGAGCGACTTTCCGGCGTAGGTCATTTAGTTCTTTCTCAAGCTTTTTTCGCTCGTCGAGAAGGGCCCCAACGCGCGCGGGAACCTCTGCGGGATTCGTCTTCAAAATCTCCGCAGCTTCTTGCGCAATCGCCAGACGTTCATCGAGATAGCGCAAGGCGCCCGCACCGGTCAGGGCTTCGATGCGCCGAACGCCGGCGGCAACAGCGCTTTCACTGGTAATTTTAAAGAGCCCGATATCACCCAAGCGCCTAACATGCGTGCCCCCGCACAGCTCGACAGAAAATGGATTGCCGCCTTGTTCCCAAGATTGAGGGCTTTCCTGCTCCGTTCCCATTGTCAGGACACGGACTTCATCGCCATATTTTTCACCAAAGAGCGCCATGGCACCTGAGTCAATTGCCTCGTCGGGCGTCATCAACCGCGTTGATACCGCTTGGTTCTGCCTGACGATGGCATTCACCTCCGCTTCGATGCGCGCCAGTTCTTCGGCCGAGACAGCTTTGGGGTGCGAAATATCAAAGCGCAATTTCTCATGGTCAACCAGAGAGCCCTTCTGGGTAACATGGTCACCAAGGACCCGACGCAAAGCGGCATGCATCAGATGAGTGGCCGAATGATTGGCCCGCGTTGCTGTACGAACATCGCCCTCCACACTTAAGTGCAGAACATCATTCACCGTTAAAGATCCAGATTGCACTTTCGCGCGGTGGATATGAAGATCGCCGAGTTTCTTTTGCGTATCGATGACCTCGACAATGGCGCCAGCGGGTGTCTGGGCGTGCCCGCGGTCTCCCGCTTGACCACCAGATTCTCCGTAGAAAGGCGTCTGGTTTGCGACAAACCAAAACTCTGGTCCCGGTTCTACACTGTCGACACGGGCGCCATCCACAACCAGCGCCGTTAAGATGCCATCGGCTTGTTCGGTTTCATATCCTAAGAACTCAGTCGCGCCGGTTGCTTCGCGAATATCAAACCAAATCTGGTCGGTTACCTCTTCGCCGGACCCGACCCATGCTGCACGCGCCGCCGCTCTTTGCTTGTCCATGGCACTGTTGAAGCCATCCATATCAACGGCGATGCCTTTAACGCGCAAAGCGTCTTCGGTCAGGTCAACGGGAAAGCCGTAAGTGTCATAGAGTTTGAAAGCGACGTCGCCGGCCAATGTTTTGGTGCCGCCAATCTTGTCGACTTCCTCATCAAGCAGTTTGAGACCGCGCTCCAAAGTCACGCGGAACCGCTCTTCTTCCAATCGCAAGGTCTCAGTGACCAATGCTTGCGCGCGACCCAGTTCTGGAAAAGCCGCGCCCATTTCACCGACAAGTGTCGGCACCAATCGGTGCATCAGCGGATCTTTGGCGCCTAGAATATGCGCATGGCGCATGCCGCGTCGCATGATCCGACGTAACACATAGCCGCGCCCTTCGTTTGACGGCAGAACCCCATCGGAGATGAGAAAACAAGCGGCGCGCAGATGGTCTGCAATCACCCGGTGGCTGGCTGCAAGATTGCCGTCAGTGGCAACACCCGTGAGTTCAGCAGACGCGCCAATAATGGCTTGAAATAAATCGATGTCGTAATTGCTATGAACATTCTGGAGCACAGCCGCGATCCGTTCCAACCCCATGCCGGTATCAATCGACGGTTTGGGCAGCGCCACACGTTCACCGGATCCTTGCGTTTCATATTGCATGAACACCAGGTTCCAAATTTCGACAAAGCGGTCGCCGTCTTCGTCGGGACTGCCTGGGGGGCCGCCCGAGATGTGATCGCCATGGTCGAAGAAAATTTCGGAGCATGGACCGCAGGGGCCGGTATCGCCCGCCGCCCAAAAATTATCAGACGTTGAAATGCGGATTATTTTTTCATCGGCAAAGCCTGAAACTTTTTTCCAAATGTCGAAGGCTTCATCATCTTCTGAATAGATTGTGATGAGGAGCTTTTGGGGATCGAGTTCGAAATCCTTGGTCAGGAGATCCCAGGCATAGACAATCGCTTCTTCCTTGAAATAATCGCCGAAGGAAAAATTGCCGAGCATTTCAAAGAAGGTGTGATGGCGACTGGTGTAACCCACATTTTCAAGGTCGTTGTGTTTGCCACCGGCACGCAGACATTTTTGCGATGACGCCGCGCGTTTGTAATCGCGCGTTTCAACACCGGTGAAGAGGTTTTTGAACGGCACCATGCCGGCTGCGGTAAACAACAGTGTCGGGTCATTGAGCGGCACAAGCGGACTGGACGCGACGATCTCGTGATCGTTGCTTTTAAAGAAGTCCAGGAAACCAGACCGAATATCTTTGAGGCTTGTCATAGAAGCGCTTTCACTGTCCGCATCCAGCAAGATATCCAAATGCGGTGGGCCAACACATCCTGGAAATCGCTGTAAGTACCCAATAACACAGGCTGGAAGTTTTTATAGTGTTTCCAGGAAAAGTGGAAACCGGTTTTCCGTCCGGAACCGCAGGACCGCGTATGCGAAACACGTAAATCAACAATTTAGGGTCCGACTTGATTCCATCAAAAGCGGACCCTAAAAGCCGC
>JAJFIN010000479.1 GCA_021774955.1 Alphaproteobacteria bacterium
AGATCAATGCCAAGCGATGATCGATCGCGCCGAGGCGCGTTTCGGAACTCTTGATATTCTTATCAATAATGCTGGCACCGGTTTGCGCAAACGCCCGCAAGACAATTCGCTTGAAGATTGGCACATGATCATGGACACCAATCTGACCAGCACTTTCATGTGCTGCAAGGCGGCCTATGGACCGCTCAAAAAACAAGGCGGCAAGATCATCAATATCGGATCGATGTTGTCGATCTTCGGCGTGTCTTTTGCCGCGCCCTATGGCGCTAGTAAAGGCGGCGTCGTTCAGCTAACCCTGTCGCTGGCCAGTGCTTGGGCGCGCGACAATATTCAGGTCAATGCCATCTTGCCTGGTTGGATCGACACCGACCTAACACGCAGCGGCAATGAAAAATATCCAGGCTTCCGTGAACAGATCATTGAACGCACCCCCGCCGGTCGTTGGGGACAACCGGAAGACTTGGCCGGCCTTGGCGTCTTCCTGGCCAGCGCCGCGTCAGACTTTGTCACCGGCACCGCCATCCCGGTCGATGGTGGGTATGCGGCGCAAGGGTGAGGGCGCATAAAAGACACCGTTACCCTGAGGAGCAGGCGCAAGCCTGCGTCTCGAAGGGTCGAGCATATTAACCGCCTGCCCGACCGTAGGTCTGCCAAGTCATGATCATGCGTGTCACGGTGGTGATCGTTGCCATCGCGGCGAAGACGTAAGCGAGCACCGGAAACCATGCCGGGAACAACATGGCCAGGACGAACAAGCCAATGGTCTCGGTGCCTTCGGTCAAGCCGCTTAGATAGTAGAAAGACTTCGAGCCTTGGGCGTCAGTGTGGTGGCCTTCTTTGCTGGCCAGAATCGCATGCGCCAGAAAGGTAATCGAGGCGCCCATGAAGCTCGCCAGTAATATTGCCGCTGGTAGCGCATAAGTCGGATTGGCAATCGCGAAGGCCACCGGCAGCAGCGCCCAAACAATAAAGTCGCTGACGATATCGAGATAGCCGCCATAGGTTGTTGCTTCGCGTGTGCGCGCCACCGCCCCATCAAGCCCATCTAAAAACCGCGAGGCGAGCAACAGACCGAGCGCCCAGGGCATGGCGCCGAGTGCCACGGCCAGCGCCGATGAGATCCCGAGCACAAGTCCGGCAAGCGTGATGGCATTGGCCGACACGCCGGTCTTAGTGACCTGGGCGGCGATGAGATTCAGCGGTGGATCGATGATGCGCCGGGCGGCTGCGTCCAACATAGAGGCTCCCCAAAGCTTTTGTTCGGGGAGCCTATATTGATTTGCGAGAGAGCGGAACTGCGAACGGGTTCACACTTCCGTCAGTGTTTAAGCAAGGCTAATACTGACCTGCTCAACATGGCGATGGTCGGTGCCGCAGCAGCCGCCAAAGACATTGGCGTGGGGCAGGTGCGTGCGCAGCGCGGCGTGCTCCTGACCGAACTCTGCCGGATTGCCGTCGTCCAACTCTTCGGCATTGTCGAGTTCTTCGTGGCTCATGCGCGAGGCATTAGCGCGGAAACCTTTAATGCGTTTCACCCACGCCTCGCCGCCGGTGACAGCACCTTCAAAATGTGACGGATGGGCGCAATTGATCATGTAATAGATCGGGCCATTGCCGGTCGCGGCGTCCACCGCTTCAATCGCGTCTTTCAAACCTTCCTCCGTTGGCAGACGACCGTCGGTCTCGACCGTAAACGAGATGACAATAGGCAGTCCCGCCTCTTGCGCAGCCCGGGTGACACCGATCGCTTCGGGGATGTTGGTCATGGTGATTGCCGTGACCATGTCGACGGCGGTATCTTTGAACGTGTTGATCTGAACGCCATGATAGCTTTGCGCCTGTTCAGCACTCATCGCCGTGCCCGGATCATAACCATCACCGCGCGGGCCCACCTGGCCGGAGATAACCATTGGGCAGGTTTGCGTCTCGTGGGTCTCGCGCAACTCGGTCAGGATCGCGACCGCGTCTTGGTTAGCCGCCGCCAGCGCTTCATCAGAATAACCAAGCTCCCGGCCCCAATCCGTACTGGCCCGCCAGGTCGGGCTTTCCAGGATAAAACCATGGCCGCCCGATTTGGCAATCGCGATATAGGGCAGGAAGTAATCCTTCAGCTTGTCGCGGCCCGCCTGGGCGCGCAGCAAATCAAAGGCGGCAAAGCACGGCAGATCAAGGCCATCGTGAAAGATCAAAGTGGTCTCCAAGCCGCCATCGGTCAAGAAAAGTTTCCCGGCCAATTGCGGAAGGTTGTTTCGATATTTTGTCATGGGGGTTCTCCCTTTCTTGATGAGGTGAGCTATTCAGCGGGCGTTGAAAAATCGAGCGCGCTGTCTCGTGTTCCTTCATTGCCGTCTTGAATATCACGACCAATGAGGAGCGACCAGGTCAGGCGCGAGGAGCCATCGTAAAAACCAGCTTGTTCTTGCCAGACTTTCGGATTGCGAAACGAACCGGTCAGAATGTCAAACAGCGGGATGTCGCCGTAATTAAAGCCATGGACATCGCGTTGATGATGAACCGAATGGCTCTCTGGTCGGGTAACGAAAAAGCCCAGCCATTGTGGCGTCTTGACATTGGCGTGTTGGAACATACCGCAGAAGCTGCCGACAATGACGATCACCACCGCGGCTTCTGGTGTCACCCCGATACCGAGAACCAGTGCCAGACTCCCGGCAAAAGCAAAACCAATAGTGTCGAGCGGATGGAAATAAAGCGCGCCGTAGATGTCAACGCGTTCGGCGCTGTGATGCATTTGGTGAAGATGACGCCACAGAAACGGCACGGCATGCAACGTCCGGTGCCAGGCAAAGATGGCAA
>JAJFIN010000480.1 GCA_021774955.1 Alphaproteobacteria bacterium
ATCTCGACCCCATGAATCTGCGATGAATATGTATATCAGAATTTACATATAAACCCATAGTGCCATTTGACAACGATGACAAAATCGAAAGGAAAAATCTGAAGCTAACGGTTTTAACGTCGCTGATTGAAATGAAAGTGAAATCAAACAATCATCAAGCTGCATTTGTAGCTTGTGTTGTTCCACGTTTGGAAACGGCGCGAGCCATCGCGGCGTACAGAGAATTTAGATCAATAGGTTTTGCAGCGTAGTCGTCCATACCCGCTTCAATGCAGCGTTCGCGGTCACCGCTCATTGCATCTGCAGTAAGAGCCACGATCGCGATGTCTGCATAGTCTTGACCGCTGCTTCGGATTATCTGAACTGTCGTGAGGCCATCCATCTTAGGCATGTGAACGTCCATCAAAATTAGTTCGAAACTATTTTGATTGAGGGCTTCAATAGCCTCTTCGCCGTTTTCTACTTCGGTTAATTGAACATTCAGCGGTTCAAGAAAAGCGCGCAACACTTGGCGATTAACAGCATTGTCTTCTGCCACTAGAATATTCAACCCGCGCAGTGCTCCCAGGGCACCTTGTGGAACCTTAGTATCAGCAGGAGACGGAGCGGATTGTTCTCCAGCCGTTTCTGCGATAAATGAAAACTCAAAAATTGAACCTTTGCCCAGAGTACTTTTCACGGTGACGTTGCCGCCCATCAAACGGGCTAACCTTCGGGTAATGGTTAAGCCAAGACCGGTACCCCCAAAGCGACGCGTGATAGAGGCATCGGCTTGTGTGAAGGGTTTGAAAAGACTTGAAATGGTTTCTTCATTTAAACCAATTCCGGTATCCGAGATCGATATGACCACGAATTCCTCGCCAGATTGCGAGCCTGCTTCGACACGTGCTGCAATTCGGATTTCACCTTTTTCTGTGAACTTAACGGCATTGGATACGAGATTCGATAAACACTGGCGAACGCGGATTGGGTCAAATTTTAAACGACTTGGAATTTTGGGATCGATATAGAGTGTCAGTTCAACACCAGCATCTTCTGCGCGTGGTCTAAACAACCGAGCGATACGACGCAACACGTGCCCGAGATCGTCATCGACCCTAGAGATTTCCATTTTTCCAGCTTCGATTTTTGACAAATCGAGTACATCGTCGAGAAGTGTGGTGAGTGTTTTCCCTGATTCCAAGATGACCTTTGCTTGCTCCGAATTTGATGATGGCAGGTCTGCCTTGGCCAACGCTTGTGCCATACCGATGACCCCATTGAGCGGAGTCCGTAACTCATGGCTCATTGTGGCAAGGAATTCCGATTTTGCCTGATTGGCGGCTTGCGCACGTCCGCGGCTTTCCGCGAGTTGACGTTTTGTGCGGTTCTGCCAAGCAAAGACGAGCACCAGACCAAACAATATGAAGGTCAATAGAAGAACAATTATCCTCTGACGTGCGGCGGCGGCTTGTGTCAGCTCTGCTTCGCGCAATATTTGCTCGCGGGCTTTTCGCTCGTTCGACAATTCGGCTTCAAGAACAGCGCGTATTTCTTTTTCGCCAGCACCAAACAATTGCTCGCGAACGGCATCATATTGATCGCTATATTCTCGAAGCAATTCGTAGGCGCTCTCGAAATTTCCACCCGCGCGTTCGATTTCTGCTTTTGCATAGAGTAACTCAACGCCAGTGAGACCTTCAGCCAAATCTGCGTGGTCAACGATTTGTTGCTCCATTTTGGCATACTCTGCCTGTGCTTCTTCGACACGACCTAAGCGCGCCAAAGCGATTGACCGAAAATGCATAAGACTTTGTCGATAGCCCGGCGACTCTGGTTGCATATCCAAACCGGCTGTCGCGTGTTTAAACGCATTTTCATATTGCTCAGAACTGAATGCGACGCTTGCGATAAGATATTGTGCAAAAAAGAGCTCTTCTTCCAGACCAGATAAGGCAGCAAGACGCGAGTTGGCCTCCGACACATAGGTCGCCAGATCATGTTCACCGCTTGCTGAAAGTATTTCCGAAAAGTTAAACAAGGTGATGAGACCGTTAAACGGCCGTGTGTGTTCTGTTTGAGAATCGATGAGTTGATTGGTTGATCGTATTATTGCTTCAAGATCTCTAAAAATAACGTGAGTGAAGACAACCGTTGACAACACAACAGTGCGCGCGGTCAAGGTGTCGATGTCTTCATTGTCTTTGGGCAGAAGACCACGAGCCAATCTTAGGTGTTCGATTGACTTACTTGGACGGTCATTCGAGCCATATACATGCGAGACAATTTGGTGCCCGACAAGTTTCACAAACCAATCGTCGGAGTCTTCGATGATTCCAATGATCTTGCCTAGCGGCTCCGAATAGGACCCCATGTACACATCAGCATAGCATTTGTACAATTCGTGAAGCGCCAAATAGCGCTTATTGTCTTGTGCCTCAGCTTCTAATTTCAGAATGCCGAGCCATTTTTCAAGGCTATCTAACGCGATGTTGCTGGCATCTTGGTCGACGATTTGGAACAGAGCGCGAAGCTGGTCTTCGCCCTGCGCGGTTGTTGCTCGGGTTTCCATGTTACGCCGGGCTTCTGCCGTCGCGATGAGCAGATTGCCTTCGATGCGATTTGTCATCTCAATGATGCTGTTTTTTTGATCATCCGGCAGGGCAGCACCCATTGACACCGTGGGTGCAAGGGCGGTGCCGATAACAATGGCGATCAGTGTCCACAAGACCTTCGGCCAATTACAAAGTTGATACATATTGCCCTTTGTGGATATCCCAGCAGATTGAGTTCACCAGCAGCTTACAAGGCGTGGGGAAACATATGTTTAACAACCTAAGTCAAGGAAGGTGTGCCATTTTTGGGCAATGAAAGCCGCCACGAGAGAAAAAGGGCTATATAATTCGAGTGCTTAGAGTAATCTGAGAAGAGGTGCTATTTTGGCATCTCGCCGAAACGACACAGATGTGAAAACACCGAAGGAGCGCCTTTGTGGTGGTGATGGGGGACTGGAACTATCCGACTGCGATATGGTTTGGCGTTGGTCGAGCCAGTGAGATCCCCGATGCCTGTAGAAATATGGGCATATCGAATCCGCTCTTGGTCACAGATCCGTTCCTTGCCGAGCAAAAAATGGTCAGTGAGTTGTGTAACCAGCGCTCTATCAATGGCCTATCAGTCGAAGTTTTCAGCCGTATCAAAAGTAACCCGACCGGAACGAATGTAGATGATGGTGTTCACGCCTTCCGGCAGAATGATCACGATGGAATTATTGCTCTAGGTGGGGGCAGTGCGTTGGATGTTGGCAAAGCGATCGGCTTAATGGTTGGTCAAGCTGAGCCTCTTTGGAATTTTGAAGATGTTGGTGACAATTGGACACGCGTAAATGTTGAGAATATGGCGCCGGTCGTCGCTGTACCAACCACTTCCGGTACGGGGTCTGAAGTAGGGCGCGCAAGTGTCATCACAGATGAAACAGCTAAGTTAAAGAAAATCATATTTCATCCGAACATGCTGCCTGGATTGGTCGTCGCTGATCCAGCGCTTACAATCGGATTGCCTAAACATCTAACCGCGGCGACCGGAATGGATGCGCTGTCCCACAATATGGAAGCTTATTTCGCCCCCTATTTTCATCCGCTCGCAGAAGGCATCGCCATTGAGGGAATGAAGCAGGTCAAAAACTTTCTGCCGACGGCCGTAAAACAGGGTGAGGATTTGGCCGCGCGCAGCTATATGATGGCCGCCTCAATTGCAGGTGCGACCGCATTCCAAAAGGGATTAGGCGCAATGCATGCATTGGCTCATTCTCTCGGGGCTCTTTACGATGCCCATCATGGTCTGTTGAATGCCATCCTCATGCCTTATGTTCTCGAAGCAAATCGAACAGCAATTACACATCCAGC
>JAJFIN010000049.1 GCA_021774955.1 Alphaproteobacteria bacterium
CGTCTCCGATGATCAACTGACCTTCAAACACGCGTTTCTCGATATCGCGAATGGCCTGAGTGCCGCCACGCGTGTCGACATATTGGTTGATCGCACGGCCATATCCCTGCGCGACCATCGGGATCACCGCGCCGTCGGCTAAGGGATTGGCGCTGGCCGCAACAGGAGCGGCGTCGAAATCGGCCAGATCCAGCTGATTAACGCGGGCAAGGGTTTCTTTGGCAAACGTCTTCTTATCCAACTTCAATTCACGCGGGAAAATAGAAAGCTGATGCTGCCAGAAAGCGGGTGCGGGTGGCAAATCGCCATCCCACACCGCCTCGGGGCCATAGATAAACCAAACGTCCCAGGCATAGGCTTTTGCTTCTAAGACTTCCTGATATTTGACACCAATTGTACCGCCTCCATCCCAATAATGATAAATCCGCTGACCCTTCATAAGGTCGATGGTGGGCTCCACGTGTTTTTCTTCAGCACCCAACGTTGGCACATGAACCGCAAAAGTTTGGAGCCTCGGGTCACTCTGATACGCGGCGAGAAACTCGTCATTGAGATCGGCCATGCCGCGCAGACAAACGCCGCATGTGGGCCCGATAATGAAAACCAGCCGCACCGTGCCGACCTTGGTGTTGAAATCGTCTTTCAAACGTTGGAGATCGTCGAGCACGACGTAACGTTTTTCCTCTGCTGAAGTAAAAGAGGGTGTAAACAGATAGGTGACGGAAAGAAGAAGTCCTAAAGAAACGGCACGCAAGTTCATCGCAATACCTCCGGGGTCGGATCAACAAGGATCCATTGAAGTTGGTCGGCAAAGATGGCCGCGACAAATAGGAGTGCCGAAATCCACAGAGCCGCCTGCAGCCAAATGGCCCGGCGTTTGCCGTCGCATGGTGTGGCACTTTCTGGCACGGGTTTATAAACAGTCCAAAAGGCCCAAACGAGAAGCGCACCTGCGATTGTTAAGATGTAGGGTCGCGCGGGTTGAAACCGAGCCAAAGCAACAGCACCGGGTACGCCCAAAAGTGCAACGGCCCATGGCCCGATGCAGCACAATCCGATGAACGAAGCGAGTGCACTCAATCCAACCGCGCCCCCTGTTGCAGCCGCAGCAGATCCTTCGCCGTCGGACTGAACAGGCGTGATTTCGCCGGACTTATTTTGGTTCATAATGACTGTGCCTAACCTTGCTCAAGGTGGACAGCCTAATATCTGTAGTCACTACAGGATCAACCGTTTTCCTGCTGCATCGCTTCACAATCTTGTGACAGCACGATTGGGGAGGGCTGGGCGCGGTTGTCAGGGCCTCACCGGCATAAGATAAGGTCCCGTGAGCGTCTTGAGTTTCGGCCATGACCATTCAAGCCATTCGGCCAGGCGCGGTCTTGTTTCGCGCGGGTCGATGAGATCGTGCACGGAGAAGTGTTCCGCCCGTGGGAACGGCGATTGTGCTTTGGCCATGCGTTGCTCGAGTTCAGCGCGCAGGGCTTCCGGATCGTCTGCCTCGGCGATCTGTCGGCCAAAGGCCACCGCGACACCGCCTTCAAGGGGTAAGGCACCGCCCTCGGCCGAGGGCCATGACAGGATATAGGCCTGCGGACCGAAATGAGCCGCCGCCGCAACGCCGTAGGTTTTACGCAAGATCACCGAACACCAGGGTACGACCGATTGAACGGCAGCTGCCACAGCTGCAGTCCCGTAACGAATGGTACCGGCTTTTTCTGAATCAGAGCCAATCATAAAGCCCGGTTCATCGACCAGGCTGACAATCGGCAAATGGAACGTATTGCATATGTCAATAAATCGCCGCACTTTTTGTGCGCCTTCTGCGGTCATCGCACCAGCGTAGTAAGTGCCATCATTAGCGAGGATACCAACTGGGTGACCGTGCAGCCGGGCAAGACCGGTGACCTGGCCGGGCCCATATTTGCGTGACATCTCGAAGAAGCTCTTGCCATCGACGATGCGCTTAATCACCTTACGGATCGAAAACGGTTTACGTCGGTCACGCGGGATGATGGAGAGAAGATCCTCATCCATACGGTCAGCCGGATCGTCCTGCGCGCCCATCGGCGGAACGTCATAAACGCTGCTTGGCAAATAAGATAGGAAGGTCTGCATCTGATCCATGGCGTCTTGTTCATCCTTAGCGGCATTGTCGACGACACCGTTTTTGAGATGAACCTGAACCCCGCCGAGTTCCTCCTTAGTGAGTTTCTCACCCAAAGCGCGTTCAACCAGCGCCGGCCCACCAATCAAAACCTGCGCGGTCTTTTCTGTCATCACGGAGAAATGCGAGGCGACAAGTCGGGCGGCTGGAAAGCCCGCGACCGGACCCAAGGCTGCCGATGCTACGGGCACCACGCCCATGACATTAGCAATCGACGCAAAGCGCGGATTAGAAAACACCGGATCACCGGCGGGCGCACCACCCTTTTTCGAACCGCGCACCGATCCGCCACCGCCTTCAAGCAAGCGAATGAGCGGCACTTGATATTGCAGTGCCAATTCTTCAGCGTAGACGCTCTTGCGCAATCCAGCGGCATTAGGTGAACCGCCTTTGAGCGTGAAATCTTCACCGCCAACGGCAACCCGGCGGCCGCCGACCTTGGCGAGCCCGATTACATAATTGGCGGGCGTGAAGCCGGTGACATTGCCGTCTTCGTCGGTTTCTGTGGCGCCAGTGATCTGGCCGTGTTCTTGGAAGCTCTCCGCATCGCTGACGAGTGCAATCCGCTCACGGATGGTAAGACGACCCTTGTCATGATGCTTGCGGATCGATTCTTCGCCACCCTGTTGTTTGGCCAGCGCGCGCCGCTCATTTATTTTATCGACTTCTTCTTTCCAGCTCATAAGGACTCCCGTTTGCCGGTACTTTAGGCGGCAAGACGGGCGTTCGGAAGCCTGTATTTACAATTCTGCTGGATCGACCGGCCGGTTCAGATTTGAATTTCGAACGGCGGGTCGGTCGGATTGATCGGCGGGATCAAGCTCTCATCGTGGTAATTGATCGTGCCTCGTAATCCCTCAACCGCGACATAGGTGACCGGCACCGTTGAAACGACAGGCTCATTTTGCGCTTTATGGCCTTGATGAAAGCCCATGATGAGCACACCACAGACCGCCAATTGGCCAATAAATGAGGGGAAAGCTGGGGAAATACGCTGCACAGGATACTCGGAACAAAAGGCTGCCATCACCGGCAAACTTATGCGGCTGCCTTTAAAACCGTGTTAGACGAGGGTGTTGGCTTTGACTAAAACTTGATCAATTGTGGAAGCGGGCGATACAAAGAACCTGTGCTAATTTGAGCCACAAGTTCTGCCAACAAGGAGAAGTAATAATGAGCCAAGATCAATTGGCCGGAATTACCGAGCGCGTGAGCCAAATCGCTCATGTGGTCGATGAAAACGACGACTTACATGGAACCTTGAAATACGTGATCCATGGGGTCGGGGTGATTTTCGTAAACGCCGATGTCCGCCCCTGTAGCGTATCCAATGAGGATGACCCGGCAGCTTGTACGATTGAATTGGACGTGGATGCCATTGAAGACATGTTTGTTCACAAACGCGATTCGATCGCGATTTTTCGCCAGGGACGTATCTTGCTGAAAGGCGACATGGGCGTCGTCGGTGGTCTCGGAAACTTGCTGGAAAATGCCTTACGTCAGCAAGATTGAATTCTATTGAGCGAAAGAGCGGAGAGAAAAAATTCCCCACAAAGTAATGGCCCGGCCAGCAGATTTTAAAACCATCCCGGAAAACCAAACGCCACCTGGTGGCGAACTCCATTGGCTTGATGAACCGGATGGCGCCGCGTTGCGGACGGCACTGTGGCCGACTTTGCCGGGTGGCACCTCATCCACGAAAGGCACGATCATTATCGTGCCGGGCAAGGCCGAATTTATCGAAAAATATTTTGAGATGGTGGCGCACTATCAAGCTCTTGGATTTGCTGTTGCGGCACTGGATCTGCGTGGACAAGGGCTTTCGCAGCGCGAAGTCGATCATCCCACCAAGGGTCACATCGAGGACTTTACAAATTTCGTCGACGATGTCGAGTTTGTGTTCAATACTTTGATCGAAAAAAAATGTCCGGCTCCCTATTTCATTGTTGCCCATTCCATGGGCGGCAATGTCACCTTGCGGTTATTGGCCGAAAGAAACCTGCCTATCAGAGCTGCTGCCCTTTGTGCACCGATGACCGGCATCGGCCCCCTTGCTCTGCCAAAGTTTGTTATTCGAACGATTGCTGAAGCGGCACGGTTTTTTGGATTTGCCAAAACATGGGCACCCGGAGGCCAACTTTATGATCCCTTCACCCAGCCCTTTGAACACAACCTGGTGACCAAGGATCGCCGTCGTTGGCTGGTCAACCGCAAAACGTTGCGAGCCCATCGCGAACTTGCGCAAGGCTCGGCGACTTATGGCTGGGTCACGGAAGCCGAGCGCTCTATCGCACGGCTCAATACAACTGGGTATTACGAGAAGATTGAAACACCGCTGTTGATCGCCATTGCTGGTAGCGACCGTTTGGTCAATCCCGCATCACAGGAAATTGCCATCACCCGTTTGCCCAATGTCGAGAGAATTCGAATGGAAGAGGGTGAGCACGAGCTATTGATGGAACGCGATGCCATTCGCCAGCCCGTTGTTGATGCCATTGATGCTTTTATCGATAGGTTTGTGGCGCC
>JAJFIN010000481.1 GCA_021774955.1 Alphaproteobacteria bacterium
GCGATGGCGGCGATGGCGGCCGCCGTATAAGGGCCGATGCCGGGCAAGGTCAAAAGCGCCGCTTCAGTGTCGGGGAATTTTCCGCCGAAATCGTGGGCCACCGCGCGCGCGCATTTGTGCAAGTTTCGGGCGCGGGCGTAATAGCCGAGACCGGCCCAGGCGTGGAGGACGTCATCGAGATCGGCAGCGGCGAGCGCCTCGACGCGCGGCCAACGTTTTAGAAACGCGGTGAAATACGGTGCGACCGTCACCACCGTCGTTTGCTGCAGCATGATTTACGACAGCCACACTTCATAAGGATCAGCGCTCACACCCGGCGCGGCGCGCCAGGGCAGATGGCGGCGATGGCTATCGTACCAATTCAACAGCGATTTTGATGTCGGTTTCACCCTCAAACGGCCTTTTCTTTGCCACACTCATCCAGCTAAATGAACTATCTTCAATGGGGGTCACCATGAAAACATTTCTTTGTATTTTGGTTTTGTGCCTTACGCCAGCTTTTGCTCAAGCCCAAAGCATTTCACGATGTCAAAAAGCCGACGCCGCTTATCAGGCGGGCAACCATTCCGAAGCCGTCGCGCTGTACAATCAATGCATGTCAGAGCGGAACCTGAATGCGATTTCCAATGCCTGTGCTAAGCTGAACCGCGGTCGCTGCTATCTGGCCATGGGTCAACATGACAAAGCGCTGGGCGATATTCGAAGCGCGGTGGCAAGCCAGCCAGCCCTGGGCCATGCAGACAAGGCTGCTTATTGCATGAATGTCGACCCGGCGATGGCGGCGGCCCTTCTTGGCTCAACGTCAGAACGCTAGTCAAAGATTTGTTCTGACCTTATTCGCTGGCGCTAAATTCGATGCCTAAGCGGTCAATGAGGCGCCCGGGCGAATGTGTCAATGAGCCGAGCTCCGACAAGGAAACCGGTGCGGCCGGAGCAGCGGTCAGATGGACCGTGTGCGGATTAAGGAAGAATGTCTCGATACCATCGATGACGGCCACCACGTGGGGAGCCTCTTCGACCTCAAGTTTTTGCAACTCCAAATAGATCAGCACCAATTGCTCAAAATCCGGAATATAGGCGCCAAACGACATGGCAAGGCCTACTTTGAGTTTCGGCAGCAGAAGCCGGTCTTGATAAATGATCGTGCCGCTGGCCAAACTTATTCTCTCGGCCAGCGGTGTGTCATCGACCACATCCAATGCCAGTTCGCCCGTGACATGGTCGGCGTGTGCCTCAAGTGCTGATGTTTCTGCGTCTTCGGTGTCGACGCGCGCCGGAGGGCCGTCGATGGCCGAAATGACGGTAATGGTCTCAACGGGCACTTCACGCAACCCGCCAAGGCTGGCAAAGAACTGCCGATAGAGCGTTCCGGTGACGCCTTTCAGCTGGGCAATGATTTCTGCGTCGGCCAATTCCTTTGCTTTGAGCGAGGCAAAGATTTCAAGAGATTCTTCAGGCCCCTGCCAAAAGGCGGTCACATCAAGATCCGCATCAAGACGATCTATGCCTGACGCCGAAAGATAGCCGCCCATTTGCGCATCGAGAGATCCAAGTTCCATGCCAAGCCTCTCGAAGGTCATGGCAAGGCGTTCCGGAACCGCACCGGCTTCCGCGTTCGAGATCGCCCCTTCTTCGCTATAGATAAATTTGTTCAAATTGATGGTGTTGTAGCCGACGTCAGACAAAACAATGTTGGTCGCTTCCGCCCCTTGCGCGAACGACGACCGCTCGCGAATATCTCCAAACAAGGTATGGAGATTAAGTTGGTTTGCTTTTAACCGCTGAACGGAGACGTCCATGACCTCTCCGTTGAAACCAGAATTGTAGAGTAAAAGTGTTTCGACTTTGGCGTCCGAGACATTCAGGAGCAAAAGTTTTTCGATTGACCCGGTGGCAATGGGATCATGCAAGATCAGGCCTTCGATGCCCAACCAGTCGACCGATAAGCGATCAACGATTTGATGCGCATCAAGAGGGATTATCAGTTTGGGGTCTGAGGCCAGGTCAAACGCCACGCCCGACAGGCCCATATTGGTCGCCCTAAACTCATTGATGGTGATAATCGAACTTTGGCCATAGTAGTGGGAGGACGCGGCGGTTAATTCTTTGACCACGAATTTATCGACGGTCACAACACCCCGGCCGGTGAACAAAGCCATGATATTTTCAACGCTTGTGATCAGCGAGATATCGGCCTCAATTGCGCCGATTGTGATCGCGGTTTCACCATCCTCTGACGTCAAAGTGAGCGTGTTGATCGTGATTTGGCGGGCAAAAGACGCCACCTCCACGCTGTCGAAGGTGCCGATATATCCGATGCCCGATTCAGACAGCGCCGATTGCAGCGCCGCTTCAAGCGTGCCGGGCAGCATCGCGCGGCTGCCATAGAAGGAGCCGCCTGTGACCAGCGCAAAAAGGCCGGTCAGCACGATGATAAATTTACGCATTGTCTGTTCGCCCCCGTTCCCCGAAACACCGCGACAAATGTACAGGCCGGTCCATCCACCCGCGACCCGCCTGGTCACAATAACAGAGAACGTGGATTGAGTGAATGTTTTACGGCTTGTTGATTATAGTTAAGAGCCTCGCAAAACGTTGCCATCACATGGATTTTACAAGGCAATGGGCCCTTCCGTGACATTTAACGCGCCAAGAAATTGATCGAGGTGCGTTGTGGGAGGTGTGCTTGGCGATGTCAGGCAGGTGTCATGGAAAATTCAACGGTGTCTGACACCATTGATCCACACTTTATTCGCTGTGATCGCGTCTCGAAAGAGGCTGAATTAGTATGGCCAGCGAACTTGAGCGGCATGGAATCCAACCGGAGACTGTGCAAATCCGTGAGGAAGAACCTAACCAACAGTTAGGACGGGTTGCGGCTGCCCGCTTGGATGCGTGGCGGAAACGGCAAAGGCGGAACAATCTGCCTGGCGTGTGCCGCAAACCGAGCCGGGAGACGTTCCGTGGCCAAACGCCCTTGGGAAACGCTCGTTCAGGAGCTGATGAAATTTGGACGATTCCTAATTGACAAGTTTTTCCCGTCGAAACCACCTCATGTGCGCATCGCTATCCTTCTGATCACGATTGGCGGCATGACCCTCGCAGGCCCGCCCCTTTGGCTATTTCTTGCCGGAAAGATGTGCACAGAATTCGAGGAGACAACTGAGCGTCTCTGTGCGGCACCCGAAGCGCCGCTTTGGGTCGGTCTCGTGATCATCGCAAGCGGTATCGCCACTTACTTTTTGGGCGAGCGGTTCAATCCGACCATCAAGAAGGACGATTGGATCTCCATCGGCTGCGACGGCCTCACCTTTGTGCAGGTCTGCGCGCAAGTGGAACGATCCAAGAATGTGAGGGTTCGATTGACCGGCCTCACGTCGGAGGAGCAGAACCGGCCGCTGGCGAAATGCTCTGCGTCTGGCAAAACGGTCGAAGATTTCCTCAAGGATCTATTGGGTAAAGTGAAAGGGGATGTCTTTCCGAATTGCCGCGTATGGACCCTTGGCAACCAATATTATGTGGGAAGGGAGAAACAAGATGCCGACAGCTGACATGCCGCAGCCCCCAGGCGGCGAACTTTCTTGTCCGGTTGGATCCACTCCAATCAGTACACGGAATAAA
>JAJFIN010000482.1 GCA_021774955.1 Alphaproteobacteria bacterium
CCTTCATACACAACACGCCCGCCTTTTTGCTCGTATAGATGAGCAATGGCACCGGCGCAGGTGATGAGCTTGTCACCGCGCTGCACAATATGATCGGGGTTGGCACAGATCATCTCAGGCTTTGTTGGTAAAATTTGTTCAACGAAGTCGGCATAGTCTTCAGCGGTTTCAGTATCATCATTAACCGGACCCGTACAAAGGATCACCTCTGCCTTTTTGGGATCATCGGTTTGATCCAATCCCTTCAAGAGCTCTCGATCCCGCTCGGGTCCAAGATAATAAATCTTTTGGTCGCGTCGATCAGCCAATGCATCCAATGTCGCGTCACCGGATGTCAATGTCAGGTCATAGGAGGTGGGAGACACGCCGATCTCTTCGAATTGCTTGATCAAACTTGGTGAAGGACGAGGTGAATTCGAAAGCAACAACACGCAACCTCTTTGGGTGCGAAACTTCTCCAAACAAGCCACAGCTTCAGAAAATGGTGTACGCCCATTGTGGATTACACCCCACACATCGCAGATTAGCGCGTCGTAATTGTCCCAAATTTCGTTGAGAGAACCGATCTGCTTGATGGAATTGTGGATGCTCTTGGGATTACTCGAGTGGGTCATATGGCGGCTTGTATCTGCCTGAGTGTAGATAGGTCAACCAGCAGATGACGTGCGGACTTGGATTGATTGCTACCCGGCCGCCTTTTTATCATCTGATCCAAGATAAGCGATAGGGCGCCAATTTGGAGCAGGGTCGGTTCCCATGCGATCTTGTGAGGCTTCTATCCTAGCTTCAACCTCTTCAAGTGGACGTGGTTTGCCGAACAAAAAGCCTTGCGCGTATTCGACATCATATTCCAGCGTTTCAATCAATTCACTTTCACTTTCCACCCGCTCAATGATCAGATCAATGCCAAAGCGCGCTATAAGATCTTTGAAATCGGCGGCTCTGAAATCACGTTTGTCTTCGATAACTTCACTTAGGAAAACATCGATTGGTACTTTGATATAACGGAAATTGCGGTGACGCAGGTCCGGAAGATCCATATTCAGATCTGTAACCTTGTCGATCGAAAACCGGAAACCCATTTCTGCAAGTTGATCCAAATTTGCTCTTTCGACGGCACTTGAATCTTCGATCGTGTCCTGGGCGAATTCAAACATTAAGAACGGAACAAGATCGGTATTGTAGCCCATAAACTCTAAGAATTGCGGGAAGAACTCTCTGTCCATCAATGAGTTCTGAGATATATTGCAAAATATTCCTACATCTTTGTTCAAGTCACTTAATTTGCGAACAATCTGCACACAGCGAAACAAAAGCAAATTATCGATGACCGACATTAGTCCGGCAGGTTCAGCAACCCTCAAATATTGAGACGGCATTATCACGGTCCCTTCACGAGAGCGAAGACGAGATAATGCCTCATAGAACCGCACCCGTCTTTGCGGGAGGGTAACGATGGGCTGCAAATAGAGGTCAACGCGATTGTTCTCAAGGGATGCGCGGATGACATCTAGTAGCTCGGTCTCGGGCATAATATCTGAGAAACTACCTGAGGCGCCTCTGTCCGGATAAGATTTGTTTTCAGAATTTTGATCCGTCGCATCGGCCATTGCGTTTTCAATTGCACCGATCATCTTGCCAACAGGATCAGTGCTGCTTGTGGATGATTTCTTGGAATTTCCAAGTTTTTCGATTGTGGCTATTGCGGCCGCTTGTGCTTTACCCTCGACTTCTTCAGCAAGTTGACGGATGAGTGTTTCAAGAACACGCACTTCGGCCACAACTTTGTTGGACCTTTGCTGGGATTGCGCTTCGAATGTATCAACGATCTCAGTCGTCTGATCGCGCAAAACCTCTAACTCTTCAGATAAGATGGCATTGCCGCGCGATAAAAACTCTATTTCGCGCCCTAATACTTTGCGATCACGTGCGCGATTGATTGCCGCGTGCGATTGCGCGCAAATGAGAAATGCCGCACCTGCAGCGACGATGGAAATTTCCAACGACAGCGTTCCTGTTTCGAAGGCTGCAAGGCCTAGCGAAGCCGCTAGTATCGAATAGGCGATTGCTGTTAACCAATTGGAAAGATTGTTCATAGCTCAAATCAATCTGACACAGATTACTTATTCATTAACAATCTGTGTCCTGTTTAAATTGCTACGCGCTTAACGAAATAGTTTGGCGTTACACCTGTTTCGATATCGTTAACTATCTTCCAATTTGGTGCGCTTCTATGCTCCCTTTCATTGGAATTCCACGAGCAAGCAAGAAACCTGGCGGGCCAAGACTGGCGCACAAAAAAAAGCCCTCACCAATAGATGAGGGCTCCAATTCATTTTCTTAAATTTGTTTAACCGGTGAAGGGAGAGATTTGCAATTCAACGCGGCGATTTGCGGCACGCCCTTCAGGCGTATCATTCGTCGTGACCGGGCGCGTTTCACCAAAACCTGAAACGATCAGGCGTTGGGGCAATACCTGTTGAGAGATAAAATATTGCGCCACTGAGCCTGCACGGTTTTGCGATAAACCCATATTGTATTCTTCAGACCCTGTGCTGTCGGTATGACCCATGACGTCGATATAGGTCTGATCAAATTCTTGAAACACGAGCGCGACAGAATTCATAACGTCATAGAATTGAGCATCTATACGCGCAGAATCCACTGCAAAGGTTATGTTGCTTGGCATGTTCAAAATGATGGAATCCCCAACACGGGTAACCGAGACACCGGTACCTTGCAATTGTTGGCGTAGTTTTGCTTCTTGACGGTCCATGTAATAGCCAACACCACCACCGGCTAATGCTCCGATGCCAGCACCAATCATGGCATTCTTTGCTGCTTGTTTGCCGTCTGATGTATTAGTGAGTGCACCGATAAGAGCGCCAGCCAGCGCGCCACCAAGGGCACCTTTTGTCGTGTTCGTTGTCTTCTGCTGCCCGGTGTACGGATCAGTCGTCATGCAACCAGACATAAAAGCCGCTGCTATAAAGACACAAATTAGCTTTTTCATAAAAAATTCCATTCCAATCCAGTTTTTGTTCCGATACCACCCTGGCCCAACACCAGATCCTCACGATTACTGCAGGCTTACATGAGTCGGCACTACCCTGCGACTGTTGTCGTAAATTCGTTAACAGATTGGCTGAGCAGGACCCGATAATTGTGGCAATGTTTTGAAAAGCCGCAAAAATAAACTAGCATGAGATGCTAGCTCACATAAGACCGGGTGATAAAACAACAACTCCAAAAAGCGAGGAAATTGATATGTCTCTATTCGATCTGTCTGGGAAGGTTGCGGTAATTACAGGGTCAACCAAAGGCATTGGTGAAGCGATCGCTCGGCGCATGGCCGAACACGGTGCGAAAGTAGTGATATCGAGCCGGAAACAAGATGCGTGCGAGGTTGTCGCCGACAGTATCAATTCAGCGCATGGTACCGGCAGCGCTGCCGCCATACCATGCAATATCCAACATAAAGAGCAACTTCAGGCACTGG
>JAJFIN010000483.1 GCA_021774955.1 Alphaproteobacteria bacterium
CCCGGTTGTCGGACGCCGCATGCGCTGCCGTTCAGATGGGGCGCATTCTTACCAACATGCCCGTTGTCATCGAAAAAGTTGAACGCGCCGCTAATCTGGTATCTGAGATGACCGAAGAAGGCGGGCTAAAACTGCACCCGGAAACGACCCGCGAGATAGCCAACCTCCAAGCGAGCAGAAACCGCACGGGTCGCGTAGCGATTTGGATTTCTGCTGCCGCTCTAGCCCTTTTGGCGCTGGCCAACCTTTGAGCTAGTTTTAGAGACCTTTTCCTCTGTTCATTTTTACATTTCCGTGACTTCTAATTTGACAATCCACACTTCTTTTTCGTAAATAGTGGCCAACAAACAAATATAAGAAAGTCGTATTGGTGGCGCTCAGCGGAAAACGCATTCTTTTGATCATTGGCGGCGGTATTGCCGCCTACAAGTGCTTGGACCTGGTTCGGCGTTTGCAGGAACAACACGCCTCAGTCCGCGCCATCCTGACCCGTGCCGGATTAGAGTTTGTCACCCCGCTTTCGGTCGCGAGCCTAACGGGTGACAAGGCCTATCAAGACCTGTTTGATCTGACCGATGAAGCGGAGATGGGACATATTCAATTGTCACGCGATGCCGACCTTTTGGTTGTCGCCCCGGCCACCGCTGACCTCATGGCAAAGATGGCTGCCGGCATGGCCAATGATCTGGCGACAACAACCTTACTCGCAACCGATAAGCCGATCATGGTGGCGCCAGCGATGAATGTCCGCATGTGGCAACATCCGGCAACACAGCGAAACATTGCGACACTCGCCCAAGATGGCGTGACCTTTGTCGGACCCAATGAAGGCGATATGGCGTGCGGTGAATTTGGGCCGGGGCGGATGGCCGAGCCGTTAGAGATTGTTGCGGCCATTGAAAATTTTTTTTTACGCTCTGAAGCAAAACTCCTCTCTGGCCGAAGAATACTTGTCACATCAGGGCCAACCCATGAACCGATCGATCCGGTTCGATATCTCGCCAACCGCTCCAGTGGTAAACAAGGCCACGCCATCGCCACCGCCTGCACAGCTATGGGCGCTGAAACAATCCTGGTCAGTGGTCCAACCAATCTCCCCAATCCCGTCGGTGTGCAGACCATTCGCGTTGAAACAGCCCAGGAAATGCTGGCGGCCTGTGAGGCACATCTGCCGGTCGATATTGCCATCTGTGCGGCAGCGGTGGGAGACTGGCGCCTGTCAAACAAAGTCGATCAGAAAATAAAGAAAAATGGTGGGGCCATGCCCACCCTGTCCCTGGCTGAAAACCCGGATATTCTTGCGACCTTGTCGAAACACAATGCGCATCGCCCTCGCCTTGTGGTTGGCTTTGCTGCGGAAACGGAAACCGTCCTTGACCACGCCACAAACAAGCGCGCCAAGAAAGGCTGCGATTGGATTGTTGCCAACGATGTCTCGCCACAAACCGGCATCATGGGGGGCGATGAAAATAGTGTTCACCTCATTACTGATACTGGCGTCGAGGACTGGCCGAAGATGGCAAAAAGCCATGTTGGAATTAAACTCGTTGAACGCATCGCTGATTATTTTGGAGCCCTGAATGGTTGACCATATTGAAATTGCCATAGTGCAAATGCCTCACGCAAAAGGACTTGCGCTGCCCAAATACGAAACCAATGGCTCTGCGGGCATGGATCTGGTGGCCGCGCTTGAAGAGGGCGAAACAATCTCTGTCGCGCCAGGCGAACGCCGTCTTGTTCCGACGGGTCTTAGAATAGCGCTCCCCGACGGTTATGAAGCGCAAGTGCGGCCGCGTTCAGGGCTGGCTCTCAAACGCGGCATCACCCTGCTCAATACGCCTGGCACCATTGATTCTGATTATCGTGGTGAAATTGGGCTCATCCTGATCAATCATGGCCAAGAGACTTTTCAAATCACCCGCGGTGAACGGTTGGCGCAGCTGGTCATTGCTCGTTTCGCCCAGGCGCAATGGCTCAAAACAGACGATTTAGATGACACCAGCCGCGGTGCGGGTGGTTTTGGCTCAACAGGAACAACGTCGTAAAAAAAGGTCAACAAAACCAAACCGATGCTGCATCTTTCAAAGAAAACCAGACTGGCTCTCGAAGCTGTTGTCGATGTCGCCTATAATGCGCGACCCGATCCTGTACAGTCGAAAGACATCACAAAGCGACAGGGCATCCCACAGCGCTATCTCGAGCAAGTGATGCAACATTTGGTGAAGGCGGGTATTTTGAAAGGTGTGCGCGGGCCGCGTGGCGGATATCGTCTCGCACGCGAGCGACGACGTATTACGATGGGTGAAATTGTCCGTGTGGTGAGTACTCTAGACGGACCTGATGATGCGCTTGACCAAACTTCTCCTCTTGGCAATCGCGTTGTGTACCCTATTATGGCGCGGATACAAGAAGAGATGATGCAGCGGCTTGACGCGATAACGGTAGAAGACCTTTGCCACGAGGCGCAGAGCAAAGGTGTCGATAAAGCCGGTGTGCGTGACATGGACTTCGAAATTTGAGCTTTTGAAAGATAATCCACCAACCTGATGCGCATGGTCCGCGTTTAATGTGCATCTTTGATAAGGATGATTGTTATGACAGCCTTTACACCGTCGGCCAAACCAGGGCGTGGTCGCGTCTACGACAATATCACCGAAACCATTGGAGATACGCCACTGGTCCGGCTTCATCGGCTGGCAAAAGAAGGCGATTGTGTTGCTGATGTTTTGCTCAAGCTTGAGTTTTTCAATCCTCTTGCCAGTGTCAAAGATCGCATCGGCGTGGCCATGATCGACGCCCTTGAGCGCAATGGGCATTTAAAACCTGGCTGTGTGATTATTGAGCCCACATCCGGGAACACCGGTATTGCGCTGGCGTTCGTTGCAGCCGCAAAAGGGTACCGGCTGATCCTGTGCATGCCAGAAAGCATGTCGGTTGAACGACGTAAAATGCTGCTTATTCTGGGGGCCGAATTGGAATTGACCCCGACCGATAAAGGCATGAAAGGCGCCCTTGCACGGGCTCACGAGATGCTGGAAAAAATTCCAAACGCTGTTATGCCGCAGCAGTTTGAAAACCCGGCCAACCCA
>JAJFIN010000484.1 GCA_021774955.1 Alphaproteobacteria bacterium
CAGACACGTTCGTTCATCTCTGCAGCGTCGTTCCAGGAAACAACTCGCGTTCTGACCGAAGCCGCTGTAAACGGCAAATATGACGGTCTCGTTGGTTTGAAGGAGAACGTGATTGTAGGTCGCTTGGTTCCGGCTGGAACGGGCGCCATGCTGTCGCGCTTCAAGCATATTGCTGCGGATCGCGATCAAGAGATTTTGGACCAACGGGAAGCGGCGGCACAGGAATTGGCGGCCTTGGAAGCACCAGCGGAAGTGCCGGAAGAAGTACCTGTAGATATTCCGGTTGAAGAACTGGTTGGTGAGGAGCCAACCAGTTCTGAGGATGCCGCTGCTGAATAGAGGTCGCGACAAAACCCAATTGAGCTAAACTGAATCACGGCGGGCCTTTCGAAGCATCGGAAGGCCCGTTTTCTTATCCTTATCCTCGGGTTATAAGTTTGGAATTGGTGATTTCGACGGTGTGATTTCGGCGATTTGAAGTGGAAATGACCGACCTCATCTGTAATCCGGCCACAGGCCCGAAAATTGAGTGTTTTTTTTGGTTTTCCGCGATTTCCGGGGTTGACGGGAAGGGTACTCAAAAGTATGTACAGGCCTCCTTCGAACAGCAGGCCGTAGGTCATCTGCGAAAGTAGTACTTCCAACGATCTAAACGCTGCGACGAGGAATAAATGTTGAAGACTGGTAATTGCATGACCGGGACCGATGGTTCTGGTCCTCTGTGCTGACAGAGAGTCTGGTAAATGACGCTCTGTTGTTGCGCGCACCGTGTTTGGGGCGTGTGTACTGCTTTTCGGCATTGGTTTTAAAAATTGAGGCTAGCGAACAGAATGCCAACAATTAGTCAATTGATACGGAAACCGCGGCAGAAGCCGTTTAAGCGCAACAAAGTACCCGCTCTGGAGGCTTGTCCTCAAAAGCGAGGGGTATGCACGCGGGTCTATACAACAACGCCAAAGAAGCCGAACTCGGCTCTACGGAAAGTTGCGCGGGTTCGATTGACCAACGGATTTGAAGTGACCAGCTACATTCCTGGTGAAGGTCACAATCTCCAAGAACATTCTGTCGTTCTTATTCGCGGTGGCCGCGTAAAGGATTTGCCTGGTGTTCGCTACCACATTCTCCGTGGTGTTCTTGATACCCAGGGTGTGAAAGACCGCAAACAACGTCGTTCTAAATACGGCGCGAAACGACCGAAATAAGGATTATTTGCGATGTCACGTCGTCATGCAGCAGAAAAGCGAGACATTATCCCGGACGCAAAGTTTGGGGATTTTGTTGTAACCAAGTTTATGAATGCGCTTATGAAGGACGGCAAGAAATCAAGTGCCGAATCCATCGTGTACGGTGCTTTTGACATCATGACAAAAAAGACCAGCCAAGATGCCGTGTCGATGTTCCACGAAGCGCTGGATAATGTGAAGCCAACTATTGAAGTGCGCTCACGTCGTGTTGGTGGAGCAACGTATCAGGTGCCAGTTGAAGTGCGCCCAGATCGTCGTCAAGCATTGGCAATCCGTTGGATCATCAGTGCAGCACGTAATCGTAATGAGACAACAATGGTGGGGCGTCTTTCTGGCGAACTTATGGATGCTGCTGAAAATCGCGGCTCTGCTGTGAAGAAGCGCGAAGACACTCACAAAATGGCTGAAGCAAACCGAGCGTTCTCGCATTACCGATGGTAATCGTTGCTTCGAATTAGGATTTAAAGGCAAGTTCCATGGCCCGTACCACACCGATCGAAAATTACCGCAATATTGGCATTATGGCCCATATTGATGCCGGTAAAACAACGACAACGGAACGAATTCTCTACTACACAGGCCGAAGCCACAAGATCGGTGAAGTCCATGATGGTGCAGCCACGATGGACTGGATGGAGCAAGAGCAGGAGCGCGGTATTACGATTACGTCCGCTGCGACCACATGCTTTTGGAATGATCATCGTGTGAATATTATTGACACCCCTGGTCACGTTGATTTTACGATTGAAGTTGAACGGTCCCTGCGAGTTTTAGATGGAGCAGTGGCCGTTTTTGATTCCGTGGCCGGTGTCGAGCCTCAATCAGAAACTGTTTGGCGCCAAGCAGATCGCTATGGTGTTCCGCGCATGTGTTTCGTCAATAAGATGGACCGTATGGGTGCGGACTTTTATCGCTGCGTTGACATGATTGTTGATCGTCTTGGCGCGGTTCCGCTTGTCACGCAATTGCCAATTGGGGCCGAGGCGGAATTTGCTGGATTGATCGATTTGATCAAGATGAAAGCCGTTGTCTGGAAAGATGAAAACCTTGGTGCTGAGTATGAATATCTCGACATTCCCGAGGACCTGGCTGACCAAGCCGCTGAATACCGGGTTAAGTTGGTTGAAGGAGCTGTTGAACTCGATGAAGACCTTCTTGAAAAATACCTCGACGGTGAAGAGCCATCAGAAGAAGACCTAATCAAATGTATCCGTAAGGGTACTATTGGTAACAATTTTGTTCCGGTTCTTTGTGGCACTGCGTTCAAAAACAAAGGTGTTCAGCCATTGCTTGATGCGGTCATTGATTACATGCCGTCGCCGGTCGATGTTGAAGCGATCAAGGGCATTGACGTGAGGAGTGGTGACGAAATTAGCCGAGAAGCTGAAGATGATGCGCCGGCTGCGGGTCTTGCCTTTAAAATCATGAACGACCCTTTTGTTGGGTCGCTTACCTTCGTGCGTATTTATTCAGGCGTCTTCACCGCTGGTTCCGGCATCCTCAATTCTGTTAAAGATAATCGCGAACGCGTTGGCCGTATGCTTCTGATGCATGCCAATAGTCGTGAAGATGTGAAAGAAGCACGTGCTGGAGACATTGTTGCTCTTGCGGGTCTTAAGAACACGACAACAGGGGATACGCTTTGCGACCCTTTAAAACCGGTGATCTTGGAACGGATGGAATTTCCCGATCCCGTTATCGAGCTTTCGGTTGAGCCAAAAACTAAGGGTGACCAAGAAAAATTGGGCGTGGCTTTGTCGCGCTTGGCTAAAGAAGATCCGAGCTTCCGGGTTACGACGGATGAAGAATCTGGCCAAACCGTTATTGCTGGTATGGGCGAGCTACACCTTGACATTATTGTTGATCGCATGCGCCGCGAATTTAGCGTCGATGCAAATGTTGGTGCCCCTCAGGTGGCTTATCGTGAGACGATTACCAAGGCCACTGACATTGATTACACCCACAAGAAACAGACGGGTGGTTCAGGTCAATTTGCCCGTGTGAAGATTACATTCGAGCCGCTTGAACCAGGTTCAGGGTTTGAATTTGAAAGTAAGATCGTTGGTGGGAATATTCCTAAAGAATATATCCCGGGCGTCGAAAAGGGCATCACCAGTGTCAAAGAAGGCGGCATTATAGCGGGCTTCCCGGTAATTGATTTCAGGGCCACGCTAACGGACGGTGCTTATCATGATGTTGACTCAAGCGTTATGGCGTTTGAGATCGCGGCACGCGCTGCATTTCGCGAAGCAGCTCAACAAGCAAAAGCACGATTACTTGAGCCGATTATGAAAGTCGAAGTTGTTACGCCTGAAGTATATATGGGCGACGTCATTGGTGATCTGAATAGTCGACGTGGACAGATCAGTGGAACCGAAGCGCGCGGCGTTGCGACAGCGATCGATGCGATGGTACCGTTGGCTAATATGTTTGGTTATGTGAACACCTTGCGTTCGATGAGCCAAGGACGTGCACAATACACAATGCAATTTGATCATTATGAACAAGTCCCCCAGGCAGTGGCGGAGGAAGTCCAGGCGAAACTAGCGTGATCGCCCTCCGCGAACCGGTGAGGTTGGGTGGATAATAATACGATTGGAAGTTTTAGTACGTGTGAGTACTAAATAATGGAGAGAAGAAATGGCTAAAGAGAAGTTTGAGCGTACGAAGCCGCATTGCAACATCGGCACGATTGGTCACGTTGACCATGGTAAGACGACGCTAACGGCAGCGATTACGAAAGTATTGGCGGAAGCCGGTGGGGCTGAGTTTTCAGCCTATGACGATATTGATAAGGCGCCGGAAGAAAAAGCCCGTGGCATCACGATCTCAACCAGCCATGTTGAGTACGAGACCGAAAACCGTCACTACGCCCATGTTGATTGTCCGGGCCATGCTGACTATGTGAAGAACATGATCACCGGTGCGGCTCAAATGGATGGCGCTATTCTTGTGGTGTCAGCGGCTGATGGCCCGATGCCACAAACGCGCGAACATATCCTTCTGGCCTACCAAGTGGGTGTGCCAGCGATCGTGGTCTATATGAATAAAGTCGACCAAGTGGATGATGAAGAGCTGATCGAGCTTGTGGAAATGGAAATCCGCGAGCTTTTGTCTTCTTATGACTTCCCAGGCGATGATATCCCGATTGTGAAGGGCTCAGCCCTGGCCGCGCTGGAAGACGGCGATGCAACGACCGGTAAAGAATCGATCCTGGCACTCATGAAAGAGGTCGATGCTTATATTCCACAGCCAGAGCGGGCTGTTGATGGCGATTTCTTGATGCCGGTTGAAGATGTGTTCTCGATCTCAGGACGGGGCACGGTTGTGACCGGCCGGATTGAACGCGGTGTGGTCAATGTTGGCGACGAGATTGAAATCGTTGGTGTTAAAGACACGTCGAAGACGACATGTACCGGTGTTGAGATGTTCCGCAAGCTTCTGGATCGTGGTGAAGCCGGTGACAATGTCGGTTGTCTGTTGCGCGGCGTGGGTCGTGAAGACGTTGAGCGTGGTCAGGTTCTGGCCAAGCCGGGTTCTGTGACGCCGCATACCAAGTTCAAGGCGGAAGCCTATATCCTGACCAAGGATGAAGGCGGCCGTCATACGCCGTTCTTTACCAATTATCGTCCGCAGTTTTACTTCCGGACGACCGATGTCACGGGTGTTTGCCAATTGCCGGAAGGCACCGAGATGGTGATGCCGGGAGACAATGTTGAGATGGAAGTCGAACTGATCGTGCCGATCGCCATGGAAGAGAAGCTGCGCTTTGCTATCCGTGAAGGGGGTCGCACTGTCGGCGCCGGCGTCGTCTCGAAAATTATTGAGTAGAAAGTTTTGGTGGGACTGGATTAGCCGGTCCCACTTTTCATTTAACTAGACGGATTTGGACCATGCAGGGACAAAATATACGCATCAGGCTTAAAGCCTTTGATCACCGTATTCTCGATACTTCTACGAAGGAGATCGTGAGCACGGCTAAAAGGACAGGCGCTCAAGTGCGTGGACCCATTCCGCTTCCTACGCGGATTGAAAAATTTACGGTATTGCGTAGTCCGCATATCGACAAGAAGAGCCGTGAACAGTTCGAAATGAGAACACACAAACGGCTTTTGGATATTGTCGATCCGACACCGCAAACTGTTGATGCCCTCATGAAACTCGACCTCGCTGCTGGGGTTGAGGTTGAAATTAAACTATAAGGAATGCGCACATGCGCTCGGGTGTAATTGTTCAAAAAATGGGAATGACACGCATCTTTACAGATGACGGGCGGCACTTGCCGGTCACTGTATTGAAACTCGACAATTGTCAGGTTGTGGGTCAGAGAACCGTTGAGAAAGATGGCTATACTGCGCTGCAACTCGGTGTTGGTAAAGCCAAAGTCAAAAACGTAACCAAAGCTCAGCGCGGTCACTTTGCCATTGCCAAAGTGGAACCGAAGCGGAAGCTGGCCGAATTTCGTGTGTCGT
>JAJFIN010000485.1 GCA_021774955.1 Alphaproteobacteria bacterium
TTGTGAGATTGGACCGCAGAGCCGTCTCATTCAGACCGTCAACAAAGTTTGCGCCGACGGCGGTGCCATTATTGGTGACAGCAGACGTAAAGGTGTTTTCGTCGAACTGCATTGCTGTTGCCAGAGCGACCTTGGTGGGGCGGGACTTATATTTTTTAATCGTCGGATCGAAGTGATAAATGACCCCACCGATATCGACCGACACCCACACGTGCTCCATGCGGACGCCAATGTAGGTTTGGCCCTGGGACCCACCAAGCTGTTTGCTAACACACATTCCACCTGCTTGGAGGAGTGCAAATGACGTCGTTCCCATCCAGTTTTGATAGTCTGCCAGCGGAACCTGGACGGTGCCGTATTCGTAATTAGCGGTATATCCAGAGGCCCGGAGCAGACCGATCATCAGTGAGGCTTGGTCATAAGCATTGGCCCGCTGGTCGATGAGCGTGCCCACAGCCCCTTTGTTCGACCCCCAAACGGGGTCAAACGCGATCTCGTTGTGAACATATTGGTAGATCAGTTTAGGGTCGTTCTTGAGGTTGTTCGCCAGGTCGACAATCGCGGGATGCGTCGGATTTGTCGGCGAGGGCGGCGTGGCAGCCTGGAGCGTATTCGAAACCAGCAAGCTCAAACACACGGACAATCCGATTGCGGCCATTCGTATGCGTGAACACCATATTCCAGACAGTAACTTAAACGACATCTCTATTTCCACCTTGCTATAGGTTCGTGGCAGTACTTGGCTGACGGTAACGCCTCACTGATTAGACGAAGCAACCACCTGGATCTGTATTGCTCATGCACAGGTAGTTCACGATACTCAGCGACCCATTGCAGTCACCAATTCCACCCTCACTGGGATCTCGCAAATCAACCGCGAGCCTTTCTCCGCTAGCGGCGTTCGCTTTTGCCGACAACACCAAAGATAAGAGAAAAGGATAATCAGCACGGGTTGTATCTAATCGGGCCCGTGTGTGCCCACACTGGTGATTTGCATCAAAGTTGATCCAAGCGCTGGCACCCTGAATTGTTACAGACAAAACCTTCAGCGCTACCGTATTCGACCCAAACTGCGTGGTCCCGGCGTTCGCACTTTGCTGGAACAACATGACGGAACCCAACACTGCTATTGCAAACGAAATTGATCTCAACATATTCCCTCACTTGTTTGTTTCAAGATTACTTTCAAACTCTTAGGCAACACCCAGCCAATCACCTTACCAACCGATGAAGCAGACGCTGTTAATATCCCCCATACACATATTGCCGATTATGCTGCTCCCGCCATTGCATGAGCCTCCTTGCGTGTCACGCAAATCTAAATTCACCAGTTTCCCTGTCGTTTGAGCGGTAATCAGCATCGAGATTAAATGATCTCTGTTTTGCGCGGTCGCACTAACATTCGCTCGATTGCTTGTACATTGATGGTTTTGATCAAAATAGATCTGCGCACCGCCGCCATTAAGCGTGACAATGCCATCAACTTTGAGTTTGAGGGAAACGTCGATTTCGCCTAACGCAATGGCCGGGCTAATCGCTCCCCAACAAAGAATAACAGCGAGAGATAGACCAGATATTGCAGCAAATTTTGCCCGCATGCTGTCCTCCATATTAATTATCCCGACACACCATCCAGATTAGGTATCCGAAACAACCCGCCGCAGACGCGGAAAATGTCGGCGTTAATAAGCGTCGACGCCCCGGACCATACAGTAGCCGTTGTGCAATAATCCTGTGTACAAGGGGGCGCCGAGATCTCTGCCTGACACAAGCGCCGTCAATACCATAGATGCAGCCATTTCGTTCCCGGGCGCCTCCGGTATCACATAAAAAACCACTCCATTACTGTCTGCTGGACAAGTTTCTGCCGGATTTGCCGGTGTGGTAACCGCACCGCTCAACGTAAATATGACATCGTTTTGCCATATTGAGCCAGCTTCAAGCGGATTTCGGTGCGTTACTTTATCCACCTTTCCCCGTACAGAGTAAAACGTTGCTGCCGAACTCATTTGCATTCCGCCGATCAAGAAAACGCAAACAGCAAACAAAAGAATCGAATTGGATTTGAGTTTATTTGGCATTCGAAAATTCCTATTCACACGACTTGCCTGTCAAACATCACTGAACGGTCAACGCGTGTCATTTTGGAGACCAGACAGCCGGACCCGTTCGCGGACAAAGCACTTGTCCACGCTGAATTCAGATAGCGTTTGGATATCGTTCAAGCTCGAAATGATTTCGAGACTTTCCCACACCTCAAACACGCTTTACTTGGAAACAGACGATAAGAACGCATCGCCACTTGCACGTACGAGGTTCACACTTCTCAATCGGGGAGACTCACACTAGAACCAATAGGTTGTGTTTAGTGTGGTAAGCTCTACACGCAGAGTCAACAAAAAGAATTATGAAAACTGTGGATAGGTAGCTAACATATTGTTCGACTTGAGAAACAAAATTTGACTAGAATGCTTCTAAAACCGTTGACGTGATGGTTGAACCGACGATGTTCATATTGACGTGAACCCCGAAAACTGGACTGTTTTTGGATGGAGTTTTCTACTTTAGGATTTCCTGATCGGGAGGAGTAGAAGACGATGAAGGCATCGAGATTTTCGGACGCCCAGAAGGCGGTTGTGCAAGACAGCAGTAAAGAGTTTCAGAATGTCCAACATGCTTCGACCATGACACGGTTCCCTCCTAACTCATCCGGGATGAGGTTTTTGGTAGGACAACACGTCGAAGGCGCACGACGCGGGCACGCGGATAAAAGCCTTCCGGCCTTACGTGTTGGCAGGCTCATTAGCTTCCCTGTTCCGTCGATTTCTTTCCCTGTTATCTTAAAGGTTTTCCCTGATAAGTTTCTTAGGGAAGCTGCCTGTAAGCCTTTGAACTTATTGCGCGACCGGCGTCCTGAATCATGGATTCCGTCGATATTCGTGATTTTTCCCTGTAAATTCCCTGTTTAACAGGGAAACCGGTGGAGACGGGTTCGGGGTGGACTGCGTCCACCACCATCTTTTATTTGCGCGCCGCCACCGGCCAGCCCGGCGCGCGATTTTTTCAGTAAATCTTTACATCCTAAAAGTGTGCCGCCGTTTTTTGTTGAAAAGCGCGCCCGCTGTTTTTACAGCCAGGAACAGCGGCGGCGGGAACATCTTAAAGGCGAGTTACGAAAGGTTTAAGCTGGATCGCCAGCCCCTGATTATCATTGTCCCCGGCTGACCAGTCGAACCCGGCGATAGCGCGTTAAGGGCGGGGTCCCCTGGTCGGTTATTTCTAAGACGACATGAATGTCCGTGCAGGTACTGTCGGTTGGGATGTTGATATGGGCAATCTCACTTGTCGGCTGTCGGATCGATAGCGCGCCAGAACAACCGCCAGGCTCTGGATAATGGAACCAACGAAAATCGAACGCGTCGCCATCGGGATCATAAGATCCCGCTGCATTTAGTTCGACCGCGTCGCCCGTCGTGACATGCACTAAATCCGGATGGGCAAGGACGGGCACCGGTGGGTGATTTGCCTCGGCGTAGGTTTTGATTGTCCAGTCCATGCGGGCGGCAAAATCATATTGATAAGCCCGCCGCCAACGCCATACAGAAGCATGGTTTGAGATGTAGGTTTGGCCATCAAGACCAACAACCCGGTCAGACGTATCCGTGTAAATCGTTCCCTTTTTGAGGTAGCGGCCGGCCCAGCTGCCCCAATGGGGACGTTCCGGTTCACCTAGACCATTGGGCACGAGATAAAGAAATGACGGTGTATCCCCTTCCATGTGAAACCGCGGGGGCGGGTACATTTCGCCAAGCGGGCCATGGCCTTTCATCACATTGTCGCGCAACCATTCCTTGCTGATGATGTCGTTGTCGGCGCCTTCGTAGTTTTTACCGAACCCGGCTGGTGTCGACTTTGAATACCGGCGGCCTTTGGTGACAACGGACATGAAGGTTGCCCACAGAGGCGGCGTTTCTGTATAGCCGCCCGGACTTGCGATCAAAAATAGTTCGGGAAAATTCTGGCGCAGCCAAGGCCCGGTATCATCTTGATCTGAAACGGCAAACACGCGTAAGTTTGCGACGAACTTCTCTACTTCGCCAGCCTCTCTGTCACGGCTTACTTTCGTCAGCGCCTGCGCCAGCACATTGGTCCCGCCCCAGGCAAGTACCCAAAGGGGACGTGGATCGTTCGCATCGACGCGCGCGATCAACCAGTCAGAACCCTCCGAATCCTGATCAATGCCAACCGCGCGAAGCCCGCTTTTAGGATTACCGCGCTTTACCATCTCGCGTAGATGATCCGCCATCGGATAAGATGGGTCGTGCGTCAACAAATTTGAGTGAACCTTCTCGTAAGCTTCAAGCGTGCGCAAAATATAATCAGGATGCACACCATGCCAGCGCATCGCCGCCGTGCTGGCCACCAGACCTTCGATATCCAGCTCATTGCTATAGAGCAATAGTCGAACCAGCGATTCCGCATCATCCGGGTCGGGCTTCGGACCAATGTCAGTTAAAACCAGAACTCGCGGATTTTGACTCTGGTTCCTCAAGGGATCATCGGCGAGACCGGGCTTCATCATCGCCAGGACCGCCATAATCGAGGACACAAATGCTGCGACGGTCCTGATCCGAGCCCCCAAAGTCTGGAAAGCGTGCTTCATTCATCAACCCCTGT
>JAJFIN010000486.1 GCA_021774955.1 Alphaproteobacteria bacterium
GTTTGGGCGTTTATTCTCCAGTGATTTGTTGCAGGCGTCACTGCGGCTCGGAGCCGTTAGTCTGTTCTTTACTGGCAGTGCAGGTGTGTTGATTGCTCATTTGCGGCGGCAAATGAATTTCAAATTTTTGGCAGTTCGCAATTTCGTTGGCGGTGTCGCCGGAACAGTTACCGGTATCGGGATGGCGGTTTCAGACTATGGAGCGTCAAGCCTTATCGGTTTTCACTTGGCCAACACATTAGGCTCGACACTTTTCGTTTTCCTGTTTGCCAGACCAATCCCCAAGCTCAGGTTTTCGTCGGAACATCTGCGAGATCTTTTTAGATATTCATCAACAGTATTGGCGTCGAGCCTTATTTGGAACGCAACCTTCCGGGTGTTTTTAGGCCTGGTCGGCTATACATCGGGCGTCGCGACTGTGGGATATTTTGAAATAGCGTCAAGAGTGACCGACACCGTTCGAAATCTATGGCTCAGCATGATCAACCCGGTCGCACTCACCGTGTTTTCGAAAATACAACACGACCAGGAGAGCCTAAATCAAGCCTATCATCAATCAACCGAAATGAATGTGTCTCTTGCGGTGCCGATTTTTGCTGGCATGTGCATCACTGCGCCTAATTTCGTGCCATTGGCACTCGGATCGCAATGGGCGCCTGCAATCATCGCGCTTCAAATCTTGGCCATCGGAAATCTCTTATCTGCAACACGCCAATTTCCGCCAATTATTTTCAACGCCATCGGCCGCACTGAGCTTAACCTCATCAATTCCACCATCGCATTTGTATCCGCAAATCTCGGTCTTCTATTTTTAGGAGCTGCAGGAACCGCGGTAGCAGCTTTGATCTGGGTCAGCCGATTGATCTTTACTATGACGTTCGGGTTTTGGTGCATGCAGAACCAGATGAATATGACCGCCCATGAGCAGCTCAAGGGAGTGTACAAACCTGTTCTCGCTTGTCTGGTTATGGTTGGGGTTTTGATTGTGGTGAACAAAAACATTAGCCATGAATGGTCGGACGCAGCCCAACTTATTTTCGCAGTGGCGCTCGGGCCTCTTGTCTATTTCCCCGTGCTTTACTTTCTTTCGCCTCACTTGCTTGAGCGGTTGCGGGTCAGTTGGGCTGAAATCAGACCACGCTAAATCAACAATCTGATGATGTGAGTTCGGTATAGAGATCAATGAATTGATCGGTAAAAGAATCTAAACTGAAATTATCTACCGCTCTCGATCGGGCGCTCTTCCCAAGTGCAACAGCTTTTTGTGCGTCCGTCAGCAGGTCTATGAGATGTTTGCTGAGAGCATCAATGTCACCAGGTTCAAAAAGATAACCGGTTTGCTCAGGCTCAACGATTTCCTTCAAACCACCGGCATTGCTGGCGATCACGGGCCGTGCGTGCATCATGGCTTCAATGGCGGTAATGCCAAAGGGTTCTTGCCAAAGGGAAGGGACCACTTGCACCCAGGCGCGCTGGATCTGGTCTGAAATCTCTTTCTGCGTGATTTTTCCTAAAAAAGTGACCCGGTCTTTAAGTCCAAGATCCTGCACTAGGGTTGCAAGATCAAGCCGAGCAGCGCCGTCTCCAGCTATCACCAGCTGGGCATTCGGAACGACCCGGAGTACATTTGCAAACGCTTCTATTAGAATGTGACAACCTTTTCCGGTAACCAGACGGCCAGCAAAAAAGACGCTGGGTTCTTTTGGGAATGTGCCTGAAATCTTCGAAACGGGGATCCCATTGTGGATGACGCTTGTCTCAAACCCTTCCTTGGCGAAGCGGGCCTGAACGGCGTTACTGTTAGCGACGATCTGGTCAAACGCCCCAATCCAAGAAGACATCATTTTCATTTGCGTCATTAAGGCAAGCCAATCATGGAGGGGATGACAGCCTTCGCTCAAACAAACGCGGCCCCATTTCTGACGACACTCTTGTCCGTTGGGGAGGGTTTTCGTTCCTGTCGGGCATATCGCGCGGTACCAGGCAAGATGATAGATCGATGGAACATCGCGCAGAAGCGGAAGAATGAGCGGTGAAAGTTGCGTGAGGAACATACGAACGTGAACAATATCGGGCTGAAAAGATTTGAGAACTTTGGAAAGTGAATGGACCGCAAACGGGTTTGCTGTTTGCAAAAGCGTCCGCAGCCGCGTCTCCGTACCGTGACAAGTATAGTCGGCGAAATTCCCGTCCTCTTCTCCCGCTAAAGCTGTGGAGAAAATACGCGCATCATGGCCCCGGCGGCAAAGCTCATCCCGCAGCCGCAGGATCATAACTTCCGCACCCCCAGAAGGGTATGCGTAATCTGAGATGATCAATATTTTCATTTTAACACGGCCAAGTTTCGGGGCATTGGGGCCAATCACAGGGTAATTTGTAAGCTGACAATGAAGGCTATCAACTTGGAGAACAATTCGTATTTAAAGGCTGTTAATCTTCATTTAATACATAGATTCGTTTGTAGCACCTGCACAGCTCGAAGCACCTCAATTCATCAAACGGAAGAAAACCCAGACTATGGACGGTACCGAGCCTGAGCCAGTAAAGTTTTCAATCGTCATTCCGACCTACAATCGGCGGGATCGTTTGGAAACCTGCCTCAATTCTATTGCTGATATCAATTACGATAAGGATCGTTTTGAGGTTATCGTGATAGACGATGGTGGTGTACAGAACCTGCAAACCCTCATTGATGGGTTGCAAAACCGGTTTCAGATAGTTTTGCTGACGCAAGAAAACACTGGTCCTGCAACCGCGCGCAACAACGGCGTGAAAATCGCTAAAGGCGAATACATTGCCTTTACCGATGATGATTGCACCGTCGCGCCGGATTGGTTGATGGCGCTTGACCGATGGTTTGATAAAGATCCCGATTGCGCCGTTGCAGGAATCGCTCTGAACGGATTAGAGGAGAATGTTTTCTCAACGGCGAGCCAACTCCTCATTGATTATCTGTGCGAATATTATAATTCAAAGGACGCCGAACACAGCTTTGGCACGTCCAACAATCTCGCCTTCCCACGAAAACTATTGCTCGAGATTGGTGGCTTCGATCAATCGTTTCCGTTGTCTGCTGCTGAGGACCGGGAGCTGATTGACCGTTGGTGTTTCAACAACCATCCAATGATCTACGCAAAAGATATTATCGTAACGCACTTCCACAAGATGAATTTAAAAACCTATTCACAACAGCATCTGAATTATGGCCGCGGTGCCCACCGTTACCATATTGTTCGTGCACTCCGAGGCTCAGGAACGGTCGACGTCGAACCACCGAGATTTTACTTCGACTTGCTAACATATCCCCTTCGCCAAGGAATAGGGTTTGGCAAAGCCTTTATTCTATCTTTTCTTATGTTCTGGTCTCAATTCGTGGGTACGATCGGATACGCCTATCAAGGATTTCGAAGTCGCTCGCGCTGACCGGCACTGAAACAAGCCCTGATTGCAGAAGATATCGGGTGAGTTCAAACGACAGTTGACTCACTGCGCGACAACCGGAGAATGGCGTCCAAACAAAACCAACAAGAGGACTCATCCATGTCAGATCCAAATCCCGAGCTTTTTAATCTCGCTATGTCGGAGGCTTCAAAACCACTCTTTTTTGCGGTCAAGAAGCACATTGAGGACAATGTCATCCCGATTACTGAAGAGTTTTACGCGCTGGATGCTGAGAAGGAAGACCGCTGGTCCTGGCATCCGCGCCAATTGGAGCTGCTCGATGGCGCCAAACAAAAGGCCAAAGAATCGGGCCTTTGGAATTTCTTCCTCCCCGATTCAGAAATCGGCCAGGGTCTCAACAATCTTGACTATGCCTATATCGCCACCGAACTCGGGAAGTATAGCTTAGCCTCTGAAACTTTGAACTGCTCGGCACCAGATACGGGCAACATGGAAGTGTTGGAGCGGGTCGGCACACCAGCACAAAAAGAAGAATGGCTAAAGCCGCTCTTGAATGGCGAAATCCGTTCGGCCTATGCCATGACCGAGCCGGACTTGGCGTCATCGGACGCTAAAAACATTGCCACCTCCGCCGTGCTTGAAGGGGATGAATGGGTCATCAATGGAGAGAAATATTATATTTCAGGCGCTGGCGACCCTCGCTGTAAAATTATGATCACTATGGTTAAGACCAGCCCCGATGCCGCTCCGTCCAAACAGCAATCTCAAATCCTAGTTCCCACCAACACACCAGGTGTAGAGATTCTAGAAGGCATGCAAGTCTTCGGTGAAGATCATGCCCCGCGCGGTCATATGCATATCAAGTTTGATAATGTCCGTGTGCCGAAAGAAAATATTTTGCTGGGCGAAGGGTGCGGCTTTGAAATTTCTCAAGTGCGCTTGGGGCCGGGGCGTATCCATCATTGCATGCGTTCAATAGGGCAGGCTGAGCAGGCGTTAGAACTCATGGTTAAACGCGCCGGCAGTCGCGAAGCCTTTGGTAAACCAATCTTGAAGCTTGGCAAGAACCTCGAAGTGATCTCCCGCGCGCGCATTGAAATCGATGCCATGCGCCTCGTCGTCCTGCAAGCAGCCAAAGCCATGGACGTGCTTGGCAATAAGGAAGCCCGTGTCTATGTCAGTGCGGCCAAAGCCATGGTACCTGAGAAGGTTTGCCAAATCATTGATCAGGCAATCCAGATCCACGGCGCCACCGGCATCTCCCAATGGTCACCGCTGGCTCACATGTATACCCATCAGCGCCATCTGCGTTTCGCCGATGGTCCCGATGAAGTCCATCACATGGTTGTCGGCCGTGCCGAAGCGCAAAAGCATGGAGCGTGGTAGACACAAAATTTGACTGGATACTCTTCGCGGAAGGGGCCTATCACGTTAGAATCAATTCCCTGCGCTGACGTATGAACGGGTTGTGACTGGGAGCTTGCGGTTTAAGTTGACCACGATCATCCCAATCGCTCGCTGAGTTAAAAGGAAGTTCGCTCATCTCATTGATGTGCTCAAGCAGGGCTACATAATCTCGACTTATCTGATCAAGATGCACTTGCTGTTGCGCCACTCCCTGGCGGTTTGGGCCACCATGCACATTGTTAAAAATGACAGGCTCAAGAACGCTGAACCCGACATAACGCAATGCGTAGAGCGAAGGCCAAAGGATCAATCTTGTGTCACCCTCAATACCGTTATGTGAGCACGCCTCCGCAGACGACCCAGTAGTGACACACATCAGCGCCTTTTTACCTTTGCAAAACCCAGTATCGTGACGTCGTTTACTTGAATAAAGGCCGCCATAAACAAATATCCGGTCCATCCATCCCTTTAGGATGGCTGGCATGCCGAACCACCACAATGGGAATTGGAAAATAACCAGGTCAGCCCATTCAATTTTTTCGATTTCAGATTTTACATCGCTAGGAAGAGTATTGGACTCAAAACTATTGCGTTGTTCAGTTTGGGCGTCAAAACGATTTGGGTTTTGCCGAGGAAGAAAATGGTGCGCGCCTTCCACGGGGTCAAACTTTTGTGCATACAGATCTGATGTTTTAACTGCATCGCCCTTTGTCACAAAAGCCTTTGTCGCTAGGTGAGCAAGATGAGCGTTAAAGGATTGTTGTTCCGGATGGGCGAGTACGATTAGTACATTCATTATTCAACTCGCAATGCCGAAATATCTGTGTGATCCATGAAGGCCTGCGTGTCGGTGCAATTGACAAATTTACAAATAGATTGGAATAGGGCGGTTGCATTGCTGTACATAGGAAAGTGGCTTGAGGTAGCAATTTCGACCAGCTGACACCGGGACGTCCTGAGCGTGGGTAAATAGGACAGATGTCTATTTTGTTCCCCGTAAATGAATTGTCGTTTTGCCTGAAGATCTCCAAAAATACCGAGCAAATCCATCCCATCCGAAAGCGCTACAATGGAACGAAAGTAGGGTTCCACAGCGTTTTCGTGAACTTTTGCTTTTAAACCAGCCCCATAAACGGCGTAACCAAACTGGTTTTGGTTGATGAGGGCGTCTGCAAGTTTGGACAAGAAAGCGCGCGGCGATTGAGTGCCGTTGTTAAGAACGCTACGGCTAAAGAAACAATCTTCGGGCGCCAGATTCCCCTCAATATTGGTGAACGATAAAACACGAGGACCGAACTCATGTGCCAGCAATAGAGCCGTAAGGCCCCCCATGCTGTGACCGATCAGGTGAAAGGCGTCGATTTCGAAATGTTCCAACAGGGATTTGGTAAGTTGGACAAGAAACGGAATGTCTAGTTCATCAAAATGATCAATTTCAGATGAGCCGCAGCCAGGATAGTCAAACGCGAGATATCCGTAACCGGAATACTCTTCCATCAGAAGGATGTCGGCGTAATCTTCTTTTGTCGATCCGAATCCG
>JAJFIN010000487.1 GCA_021774955.1 Alphaproteobacteria bacterium
ATTTCTTCGTTGATGGTCGTGGCGCCAACATCAAGCGCGCCGCGAAAGATAAAAGGAAAGCACAGGACATTGTTGACCTGATTGGGGTAGTCAGAGCGCCCCGTTGCAATGATGGCATCGGGGCGAACGGCTTTAGCCAGATCGGGTTTGATTTCCGGATCGGGGTTTGCCAGTGCCATAATGATCGGCTGATCAGCCATTTCTTTGACCATGTCTTGGGTTAAGACATTGGGTGCCGAAAGACCGAGGAATAGATCCGCGCCCTTGATCGCATCGCTCAGTGTACGGTCTGAAGTCTCCTGGGCGTATTGATCTTTGTAAGGGTTCATATCGGCTTCGCGGCCGACATAGACAACTCCTTCAATATCGCACAGGGTGATGTTTTCGCGTTTGGCTCCAAGGGAGACCATGAGATTGAGACAGGCCAGGCTCGCCGCCCCACCGCCGGTCGAGACAATCTTGATGTCCTCGATGTTTTTGCCAGAGACTTTGAGCGCATTGTAGAGTGCCGCCGACGTCACTATCGCAGTGCCATGTTGGTCATCATGGAACACCGGTATTTTCATGCGGCTGCGTAATTGTTTTTCTATTTCGAAACATTCCGGTGCCTTGATGTCTTCAAGGTTGATGGCACCAAAGGTCGGCTCTAAGGCGGCAACGACATCGCAAAACTTTTCGACATCTCGTTCATCGACTTCGATGTCAAAGCAGTCTATATGGGCAAATTTCTTAAACAGAACCGCCTTGCCTTCCATCACTGGCTTTGATGCCAATGCCCCGATGGAACCGAGGCCGAGCACCGCCGTTCCATTGGTGATGACCGCAACTAAATTCCCGCGCGCGGTGACATTGGCCGCTTCTAGCGGATCATCAACAATGACGTTGCAAGCAGCGGCGACACCTGGCGAATAGGCCAGCGAAAGATCCCGCTGAGTAGCAAGCGGCTTGGTCGCAGCAATCGCAAGTTTCCCCGCCGGTGTTGCCCGGTGATAGGCCAAGGCAGCCGCGTCCAAAATGTCTTTCGCTTGGTCTGTCAATGAAGTGTTCCTTTGGAAGGAGAAGCGCGCGCTCGAGAATCGCTCGAAATACGGGGTCATCATCGCCGTCTTTGATACTATTGCCAAGGACTGCACGCGGTTCGCACTTTGCACACTTGGAGAAGCCCGCTAAGATCATCGGATAAACTATTTCCGTGGGAGGGATTTAATGGCTGGGATTGAATTTCGGTATGTCGCCGATATTGTGCGTGAGCGGGCGGCAACCATGCCAGACGCGGTGGCACAAATTTTTGAAGACAAAAAAACAACCTATGGGGCGTTAGATAGCTTATCAAATCAGGTGGCACAGGGCCTCATTGCCGATGATGTGAAACCAGATGGCCGGATTGGTTATATGGGGCGCAACAATGATCTCTATTTTGAATTGTTGATTGGTGCCTTTAAAGCCCGCGCGGTGGTGGTTGGTGTTAACTGGCGATTGGCGGCACCAGAAGTTGCCTACGTTCTCAACGATTCAAAAACGGAAATACTCTACGTCACTGAGGATTTTTATTCGCTGATTGAATCGATCCAGGATCAATGTCCAGCGTTGCGCAAAATCATCGCCATCGAAGGGGGACACACCTCTTGGCCTTCATTTGAGGAGTGGCGCGATCAATTTCCCGCGGAAGACCCCAAGCTCGCCCATGAAGATCAGGATGATGTGATCCAGCTTTATACCAGCGGCACGACCGGGCATCCAAAAGGTGTTCAGATTACCAACAGCAATTACAGATCTATCGCCGAGCAAGCGAGTTCGGGCATGTGGCCGGAATGGCACGAGGGTGAGGTTAATCTTGTTGCCATGCCTTTGTTCCATGTGGCCGGGGTTAATATTGGGGTCCTCGGTTTTTATTCCGGATGCACGAACGTTATTCTGAAAGACGTCGATCCACAGGAAATTTTTCGGTTGATTGAAACTTACAAAGTCAACGTCGCCTTCGTCGTTCCGGCGGTGATCATGTTCATGTGCCAACATCCCAATGCGCGCGATGTTGATTTTTCATCCCTCCGCATCGTTCTTTATGGCGCTTCTCCGATTGCGGAAGAAGTGTTGTTGGAGGCACAGGATCTTTTTAAATGCGGCTTCGTGCAACTCTATGGACTAACAGAGACCACCGGTGCGGGCGCGTCTCTTAGTCCTGAAGATCACGATCCGGCACGGGGTAAACTGCGCTCGTGCGGAAAACCCGCACCGGCGATCGATATCAAGATTTTCGATGACACTGGCAAGGAAGTTCCTCAAGGTGATGTCGGTGAAATCGTCATCCGTTCCGACGTGGTCATGAAAGGTTATTGGAACCGTCCGGAAGCAACCGAAGAAGCCGTTGTCGATAATTGGTTTCATACCGGCGATGCGGGTTATTTCGATGAAGAGGGATATCTTTATATCCATGACCGGGTGAAAGACATGATTGTCTCCGGCGGTGAAAATATCTATCCAGCCGAAGTGGAGAACGCCCTGTTCGGACATCCGGCGGTGGCCGATGCGGCAGTCATTGGCATCCCCGATGACAAATGGGGTGAAGCGGTAAAAGGTATCGTCGTACTCAAACCGGACGTGGAAGCGACGGAAGCGGACATCATTGCCTATGTGCGCGAAAATATCGCGACTTATAAAACGCCGAAGTCGATAGATTTCATCGAAGCGCTACCGCGTAACCCATCGGGAAAAATACTCCGCCGTGAATTACGCGAACCCTGTTGGGAAGGGCGTGATCGCAAGGTTGGGTAGGTTGTTTAAACGCGTGACTGGATTCAAATTCCAGTCTCTCCTTGTCATTCCCGTGAAAACGGGAATCTAGTAAACGTTGACCTATCGGACTAGCTGCAAACTTTGTTTTTACTGGATGCCGGATCGCGCTTCGCTTGTCCGGCATGACGATAATGATCTAATCCAAGCGCTTGCGGAAGCGTAGCGTTGCGATGATGAGTGTCACCAGGAAAATAAGTCCCAGCGCCATCAGTTCGCCGCCGACGTCACCCAGCGAGGCAGCGCGCAACATGATACCGCGGACAATGCGATTGAAATGAGTGAGCGGGATGGCTTCGGCAATGAACTGCGCCCATTGCGGCATGCCGTCATAGGGAAACATAAATCCCGATAACAGGATGGAGGGCAGCAAGACAAAGATTGTCATCTGAAATGCTTGAAATTGGTTTTGGGCGAAAGTTGAAATCAACAACCCCAGAGCGAGCGATGCACCGATGAAGAAGAGCGATCCAACGGCAAGGTCTATATAGCTGCCCTGCACCGGCACGCGGAACACCGCAATGCCCA
>JAJFIN010000488.1 GCA_021774955.1 Alphaproteobacteria bacterium
ATCTCGTTCGATGCCGTGTTTGCGGCGAGTGATGTCATTGCCATGAGCGCGATAAATGCGTTTCGCACTGGTGGAAAGAATGTTCCACAAGAGATTGCCGTTGTTGGCTATGACGATATTTTAAGTTCTGCTTGGTTCAGCCCCGCCTTGACTACTGTTCGCCAAGGCATCGCTGAAGGAGGCGCCGCCCTTGTTGACCTTCTGCTCAAGAAGATTGAGGGTGAAGATGCGCAGACTATGTTGTTGCCGACTAATCTTGTCGTGCGCCAATCATGTGGTGCGGAGCTTTAGCGCAATATAAGAGATTACCAAAATGCCGCCAAAATCGCGAAAGTGACAGCGATCAAAATAATGAATTGATATCGATAGTTCATATACCACGAAACTGAACTCAATTCTTTTGTCTCTTCACGGAAGAAAGCAGGTGTCCAAATGAATGCCTCAACTTTCGCGCGTTCAGGCGCCGGTGCTAACATGCTGCCAAATATTAGAACTAGAGAAGACACGACAAATACGATGGGCGCAGCGTAAAGAAAATGCATCAAGGGTTCGGCACCATCGTTTAATGCAGGATTGAGAACGTTGATATAGAACAAGAACGCACCGGTCGCAGTTCCTAGCAATAAGGACATATTGGCACCAAATGCATTGGCTCGTGCCCAAAACGCACCGACCAGATAGAGGGCCACTATGGGTCCGATGGTGTAAGATAGGACTTGCTGCAAATAACTGAAGATCGATTGTGCTTTGTCAATTTGCGGTGCCCAGATGCAGGCGAGGAGCATAAACAAAAAGGTCACAAAGCGGCCGATTTGCATTAATGCGTTGCTCGAAAGGTTAGGCTTTAAGGTGCGAATAAAATCCATTGTCACCAGCGTCGATGCTGAATTGAGGGTGGAATCGATCTGCGACATGAGAGCTGCCATGAACCCTGCCAGGACGAGGCCTAGAAGGCCCACTGGCAAGAGGTCAAACATGAGTGTGGGATAGACGAAGTCAGCTTTTTCGAGTGACGGATAGAGCACCAGCGCGATGGTTCCGGGGATTACCATGATTAACAAAACCGGGAGTTTTAAGAAGCCAGCGAGTAAAGCCCCCCAACGCGCATGATTGGCGTCTTTTGCACTCAAGAGGCGTTGCGCCATAAATTGATTGGTACACCAGAAATAAAAACCCAATAACGGAACCCCGGTGATCAACCCTAGCCAGGGCATAAACGGGTCATCCATGGGCCGCACGAGGCTCATCATGTCGGGGGGAACGGCTTCGATTACCCGGTGCCAACCACCAACTTTATCAAACGCGATATAAGTGATGATAACAGAGCCGACGAGAAGCAGGACTGCCTGGATAACGTCGGTGATCATCACGGCGGACAGTCCGCCTAAAATCGTATAGGCACCCGCAACGAGCGCAAGGACAGTGATGATCTCCCAAAGAGCTAATTGTGGAAAAATCATTTTTACAATCAATGAGCCAGCAAACAAGCTGCCAGCCGTATCGACAATAATATTTAGGAATAGAGTGAGGATGGCAAAATAGGTGCGCGATGTCCGACTAAAACGCTTCTCCAAATATTCTGGCATGGTGAAAACTTGAGAGCGCAAAACAAAAGGCAGGATGAAAAGAGCAAAGAAAGCCAAAACAAAAGCCGCCATCCACTCATAGTTATAAACTGAAATGCCAGTAGCGTAGGCTGCACCAGCAAGACCGACTAAAGTCGTGCTTGATATGTTTGAGGCAAACAGCGAGAACCCAATTGTTGGCCAACGCATGGTTCGTCCGGCGAGAAAATAATCCTCCGCCCCATGACTTTTCCCCGACAAATACAATCCGAGAAGCACCATGCTCACGCCGTATATGATGATGATTCCGATGTCTATCGAATGAAGATCAACACCCAGCATTTTGTTCCCCCGGTTGTTCGCGTTGCGCCCTTAACCATAGTTGCCAAAATGCAATGGTTTGCACTGCAACATAAATATTAAGCACCTAAGCCCCAAGAATAGTGAACCATAAAGCTATATATATCAATGATTTATAGTACCAGACAACAATTACAACATTTTCTATAATACCATTACCATCATATTGTAATCGATTACATTATGTGACACTCTTGTGACGTCTATAAACTAGGACGGGCTGATTATGTCTGTTCAATCATACGTCAAAGTCACTAGGGGGTGTCATGAATTCTCGTACGCTTAAAAGAGCACTGATGTGTTCAGTATTTGCTCTCGCACCAACAACAACAATGTTTCCGACTAATGCGTTTGCTCAAGATGTAGCAGGCCCACCTGATCTTACAGACGAGATCATCGTGACCGGTGTTGTGTCGCGGGCTGGGAAAAATAAACTTGAAACGAGTATTTCAGTTAGCTCGCTCAATGAAGACGACATACAGAATAATGCTCCTAGGGGACTTTCGGAAGTGTTTAGGGCGCTTCCGGGTATTCGCGCTGAATCATCAGCAGGCGGTGGGAACTCGAACATAGCTGTTCGCGGTATGCCGCTTTCTACTGGTGGTGCAAAATTCCTTCAACTTCATGAAGATGGGCTTCCGATTCTTTTGTTTGGTGATATTGATTTCGCACCAGCCGACGGGTTTTACAAAGCTGACTCGACCTTGGCGCGGGTGGAATCTGTGCGCGGTGGTTCGGCTTCGACACTGACCACAAATGGACCTGGCGGCATTATTAACCTTATACACAAGACCGGAAGTCAAGAGGGCGGTAGCGCTTCGGTGACTGTTGGTCTTGATTACGATGATTTCCGCGGTGATTTTGAATATGGCGGGC
>JAJFIN010000489.1 GCA_021774955.1 Alphaproteobacteria bacterium
TCCCATCGAACGACCACATATAGCGTTCCATGTTACTCGTCAGATGAAGTTCGATCTCGCGTCCCAGTGGTCGCAGATCGGGGTTTTGGGTTAAGCTTTTTAGATCGCTATAGGTCAGCACCCGGTGGCCGACATTTTCAAGCCCGATACCCGGTTCGCTGAGGCGGTTCACGGGATTCATCGGCGTATTCATAACGCCAGGCCCTTTTGGATGATCATGGGCTTGCATTTCCGCCATATCATCCGTCTCACCCATGCTGCCATGGCCCATGGCCGCGTGATCCATCTTCGAATGATCCATTTCAGCTGACACAGACCCCATATTGCCCATGGCGCCGTGGTCCATGCCCATATCCTTCATGGTCAGCAGTGCGCGTTCTCTCAATGGGGGGACGGCAGCACTCACGCCCAGTCGCGGCGCCAATGTCGCCCGGGCAAACCCAGAGCGATCAATCGATTCAAACATCATGGTATAGGCTTGGTCAGTGGTCGGATTGACGATGACATCATAAGTCTCGGCGACGCCAATTTGAAATTCATCCACCTCGACCGGCTGGACATTGAGCCCATCCGCTTGCACGACATTCATCGGCAGGCCAGGAATGCGAACATTAAACAGCGTCATCGCCGCCGCATTGATAAACCGCAGGCGGACTTTCTCACCGGGCTTAAACAACCCGGTCCAATTGTCTTCTGGGCCATGGCCATTGGCCAGATAGGTATAAGTCGTAGCAGTCACGTCAGCGAGATCCGTGGCGCTCATCCGCATCTGGCCCCACATCTTGCGCTCCCTAAGCGCGTTAGAGAACCCCATGCCCTTAGCGTCTTTCAGAAAGTCGCCAAAAGTGCGTTGCTGCATATTGTAGGTGTCGCTCATCTTCTTGAGTTTAGCGAACACCCGGTGTGGGTCCTCAAAAGTCCAATCCGACAGCACGACAACATATTCGCGATCAAAAGCCGCAGGCTCACCCGCTGCTGGCTCAATGACGATGGGTCCGTAATGGCCCGATTGTTCCTGCAATCCTGAATGGCTGTGATACCAATAAGTGCCTGCTTGTTTAATCGGGAATTTGTAGGTGAAAGTTTCGCCCGGCTTGATCCCTGGATAAGTCACACCGGGGACGCCATCCATTTGAAACGGCAATAGAATCCCGTGCCAATGGATAGACGTGTCCTGTTTCAAGAAGTTGGTCACGCGCAAAGTAATGTCGTCGCCTTCGCGCCATCTCAATAAGGGGGCTGGAAGCTGACCGTTGACGGTAATGGCGTTACCTTGACGGCCATCGATAGATACCTTTGTCTGGCGAATATCCAAGTCGAACGTCGTGCCGGACAAAACTGACCGCCCCGACATATCGTTTGCTTTGCCGCTTTGCGCCCAAGCAGGCAGCAAGCTTTGCGAGGCAATCGCCCCACTAAGCGTTGCACTGCTGGTTAAAAATTTTCGTCGACTAAACATTTCAAGGAAACTCCTGGAGAACACGGTGACCTGTTCGAATACAAACAAGATTAGACCGATAAGGAGCAAGGATCATCGATCCCAGCACATACCGTCAGTCAGGAGACAGATCAAATGATCAACAATGTCCGCTGAACCAGGAGCGTGGAGAATATTTGGGAAGAGTCAGAGCGCACAAGAGGCGGGTGATCAATCAATCGCGCCGGAAGGTCCCGAGCTGCGGGTAAGGTCGAGGCGAGGATGATTGCTGTGTTCTTTTTCGACGAGGATTGATCCGGAGCGATAAGGTTTGAATTCGCCACTTGCGCGCAATCAAAAACCACATCCAACACATGTTCACATTCAACCTGGACATGCGTAACATTGGTGCCATGCATGCTTGCGTGATCGACGGTGATGCTATGGTGCGCAGCATTTGACGCAGCCTGATGATCATGCCCCGGCGCACAGAGACACGAGGCCATTGCGCTCCCCGAGGAGAACGCAAATAACAGCGTCAGAACTATGATTTTCGCTCTGTTTAGCATTTGCTCTCGTTGTTTCGGTGCCCCACTCCATACCCCCTGAGGTATAGAGTCAAGATTTGTAACTAGCAAGCAGCCACCGTGCCGGAATTAACGCCCAACAAAGGCAATAATTTGACCAGCTCGTCGCTCTGTTCGGAAAGGTCAAAAAGTAACGCTCATGTGACCATGAAGCGTAGGATTCAAGATAGTTGCACGTTAACCAAAGCCAGATCTCGTAGACGGGTTGTCGTTTTGTGATCGTGGATCTCCCCGGGTGCTGATGGCGATATTCTCCAGTTAGATAAAGTCTAGATATGCATTTTCATCCAGCGGTTGCCACAGGCATTCGCGACGGCTTTCAGGCTGCTCGAACCCGGAGTAAAATTCCGGATTGGTAACTTTGTCGCAATTAGCGATCCGGTGATGAGATGTGCAGCCACCGCTGACAAACTTCATGAAGACTTCAAATCTGAGGTAGAAAACGTACTGGGAATTTAGCGGGAGTAAATATCGGATATTGGGAATGTGGATAGGTACAGTGCCAATTGATCGAAATTGTATCCGTTGGGAGCTTGTTTAAAATAGAGTATCAAAATCTGGGTATTGGCTTGACAAACACCACATCAAAAAGAGCACTGCGTGGGGGGCGCTAGACCCCTAATAACCAAAAAGGTACCGGAAAATTAGATGCGCGTCCTACTATTGATAGAAATCAATGTTATTGCTCGCATCAGTACTTATGGTATGATTATTGGAAATAAATTGCGCGAAGCCTTGAATCAACAAGGACACGATGGGTTGCAATGAGACATTTGAGAAAAATTCTTCTTATAGTCCAGGTGGTGGCACTCATCTTGTACCCCATCGCCGCGATTGGCTCAGCCCCAGCAGTCGCACAGAGTGATGAATTTATAATCGCCGAAAGCCATCACGCGGGCGGAGGAACAACCGAAAGTCATCACGTTAGTGGGTCAACGCACAATTCTCAGCATGATTGTGCATCCAATCATATCAACGAGTTGATAGCTCACAATACGTCCGGTTCGATCGATTTCAACACAGCTCCCTGCTGTCACATTGGAGTTGCCGGACTCAGCGCCATATTGTCTTCCGCTATCCCAGAATTCCCCCCCCTTATCCACGGGGGTGAAGAAGCTCGGCTCCAGCCCTTCTTTATGGGACTGCACCCGTCTCTGCTTCCCCATCCTCCTAAAACGTCTTCATAGGTCGCACTGGTCGACCATACGTTGTTGATGCATGGCTTTTTTCATGCGCCGGCGACCGTCGTTGAACTCGAAGACTGATTGAAATTCATCAATCCTTCGAAATCCGATGAAACGTCTGGGTAGTGAATACCCGAGTCACTGGCGCACGCTAGAAGCGATAGATGATCACGGTCATTCCTGCACAGCAAAAGACTTAAACGTAATACCTGCTGCCAAGTGAAGAAATTAATAGGAGGCTGAAATGTTGCTTCTCTCACATAATCTCAAGCGATTAATCAAATCTGGCACTCTCACAATCATCGATGCGCGCGACCAGGTCCATACCTTTGCTGCGTCACCAGCACCCAAGGTAACTGTCCGTTTGCATAGTTCTGCTGTACCGTGGAAACTGACCTTCAATCCACATCTCTATCTCGGCGAAGCCTATATGGACGGCACGCTGACCATCGAGGAGGGGGACATTTATGACCTTTTGGATCTGTTGACCTTGAACGTCGCGCGGCGGCAGGGAAGCCGGATCCTTGACGCGATTGCAGGTCTGCGCCGGTTTACCCGTTGGGCGGCGCAATACAATCCGGTGGCTCGTGCCAAGCACAATGTTGCTCATCACTATGATCTGTCGGACGACCTCTACGACCATTTTCTCGATCAGCACCGTCAGTATACCTGTGCCTATTTTGGCCGGGCAAACGATGACTTGGAAACAGCACAGGCGCGCAAGCAAGCCCATATCGCGGCCAAACTTTGCTTAGAGTCGGGACAGCACATTCTGGATATCGGAAGCGGATGGGGCGGTCTTGCATTTCATTTGTCGCAAGCTTGCGATGCAGAAGTTACCGGTATTACATTGTCAGAAAACCAGCATGAATTTGCCAACGCTGAAGCAAAACAGCGTGGACGAAATCATAAAGTCAAGTTTGCTCTTCAGGACTATCGAGAGGTCAAAGATAAGTATGACCGCATCGTCTCTGTGGGAATGTTCGAACATGTCGGTGTCCCCCATTACAAAAAATTCTTCACTACTCTCTACAATACACTCAAAGACGATGGGGTCGCGCTTTTGCATACAATCGGCCGTTCGGACGGACCGGGGGTCACAAATCCCTGGGTGAGTAAGTACATCTTTCCCGGCGGTTACGTTCCAGCTCTGTCTGAGATTGTTCCGGTTATCGAACGTGCCGGATTCTATATCACGGATATTGAAGTTCTTCGGCTTCATTATGCCGAGACACTGTCTGCGTGGCGCCAACGTTTCAATGCCAGGCGTACACACATTCGCAAGCTCTATGACGAACGGTTCTGTCGGATGTGGGAATTTTATCTCGCCGTCAGTGAGGTTGCGTTTAGAAACGCCGGTCACGTGGTTTTCCAAATCCAACTTGCCAAACAACAAGATGCTGTCCCGCTGACCCGGGATTACGTCACTCATTGGCATGAGGAAACTAAACATGATGCCGCGATTGCAGCGTGAACCAATTGATTGGAAGGATCAATGCCATGGATGATAATCCAATTTCAACTCTCTTCTATTTTATTTCTTGGGCGGCCTTCATTTTCGTCATGTTACGGATTTGTTGCGGTGCACATGTGATGGGGCATAGCCATCCCAGAAACCATGCCGACAAAAAGAAGGGAACCGAAAGCCAAAACTTGCGCTGGATCGCACCAGAACACGACACAGATCCTGTGTGCGGTAAGTCCGTTCAAACTAGAAACGCCAAATCGAGTGTTTTTGAGGGTGATGTTTACTACTTTTGTTCGCGGGAATGTCGCGAAATTTTCGAAGTAGCGCCAGAACAGTACATATCGGGTTCTACAGAAACTCTAAACCCAATGGAGGTTGGTCATGTCTGAAACATCAAAAGGTAATTGGTCGGAAACTCCGGTAGGTGCTGATCAAAGCAGTGCTGCACAAATTCCCGTTATCGCCTTTGGGTTAAGTCTAAGCATCTTCTTGGCCGGTACATACGTCTTGTGCGTAATGTTCGGATTGTTGTTCCCTGCGGCTCCGATGTACCCGGCTTGGGCACCGTTCCTACCGGGCTTTACCTGGTTGTCCTGGCCGAGTTTCTTCCTCGGCCTCGTCGAAACCTTCGGCTATGGTTGGTATACCGCACTCATTTTTGTACCACTTTACAACTTTTTTATCGCCTATCGGCGGAAAGGATAAAGCACATGGAGAGGGCGGCTAAAAGTGGAAAACCAGGAAATCGTTCCAGGCATATCGATATCACTATCGGTGGTATGCATTGCAGCAATTGCCCATCAACAGCGGAAAAGGCATTGAGAGAACTTGCAGGTGTCCAATCGGTCCGTGTGAGTCTTACTGGAAAAATTGCCAATATCGATTATGATCCCCGGCAAGTTACCGCAGCAGATTTTCTCAACGCTATTCGATCTGCCGGTTTTTCTGCAGGAGCAGCGACGACCCGGATTCTAATCAAAAATATGCATTGCGCCTCTTGCATAAAAGACATTGAAACCGCGCTTCAATCGACGCCGGGCGTTCTCAATGCCGACGTCAGCCTTGCTACGAGTTCAGTCGATATCGAATATCAACCCGCACAGGTTGACTTCCCAGGCATCCAAGAAGCCATCCGATCATCCGGACACAAAATCGCCGATCCGTCTGTTGTGGAAGCCAAAGAGGCAATCGAGAATGACATGGACCCAGAAGAATTGGTGCGCGCTCAGGAATATCGCACACTGATGCGGAAGTTTTGGTTTGCAGGGATCGTTTCGATCCCTGCAGTACTCTTCATGTATCCCGATGTCATTCCTGGACTCAATGATTGGATGCCAATGGGGAGTACGAATCGCAGGATTGTATGGGGAGCGATTGGCGTTGTTTCTCTACCGGTGTTGGTTTGGTCTGGATCACAATTTTATTCAGGTATGTGGCAGGCCTTGAAACATCGTGCGGCCAACATGCACACTCTCATCGCCACGGGCATAACTGCAGCTTATTTGTACTCAGCGATTGCAATCCTATTTCCTGAAATGTTCCCAAGTGAAGCACTGGCAGAGGTTTTCTGGGATGTTGCTGTTGTGGTTGTTGCACTTGTCGTGTTGGGTCTTGCCCTTGAGGTGAAAGCCAAGGGTCGCACTTCCGAAGCTATCAAGAAACTCATCAGCTTACAGGCTAAGACCGCTCGCGTTGTACGTGACGGCAAGGAAATTGACTTACCTGTAGAGGAAGTCGTCGTAGACGACGTTGTGATTGTTCGCCCTGGCGAGAAAATCCCGGTTGATGGGAAACTCATCGAGGGTTCAAGTGCAATCGACGAGTCGATGATCACTGGTGAGTCGATGCCGGTTGAAAAGCACGTAAGTGATGAGGTTATCGGGGCCACGATCAACAAGACTGGCAGTTTCAAATTCCGCGCCACCAAGGTCGGCAAGGACACTGCGCTTGCCAATATCATTCGCATGGTGAAAGACGCGCAGGGCTCGAAGGCGCCGATCCAGCGAGTAGTCGATCTAGTGTCGGGCTATTTCGTGCCTACTGTGATGATCCTTGCCATCATCGCATTCGTCACTTGGTATCTCATTGGTCCAGAGCCGCGGATCATTTATGCCACTATCGTTCTTGTCACGACACTGATCATCGCTTGTCCTTGCGCCCTTGGATTAGCAACACCCACCTCGCTAACTGTCGGCATCGGCAAAGGGGCCGAAAACGGCATCTTGATTCGTTCGGGCGACGCTCTTCAGACATCGGAGAGGCTTGACGCTCTGATCTTAGATAAGACAGGCACCATAACGCGTGGTGAGCCGGCGCTAACCGATGTGGTCACTGCTCACGACATAGATGAAGCGGAAGTCCTACACCTTGCCGCTTCGCTTGAACGTGGCTCGGAGCATCCCTTGGGCGAGGCAATCGTCAATGGAGCGGAGGCACGCGGGATCGAGATTACAAGTACCGAAGACTTCGCCGCTATTTTGGGACACGGCGTAAGCGGCAGTGTCGGCGGCAGGGAGGTTTTGCTCGGCAATGCCAAACTGATGCGAGATCGAAAGATCGCAATCGAAGCCTTGACCAACGATTGGGAACGGCTGGCGGGTGAAGGTAAGACACCAATGTACGTAAGTGTTGACGGCAAGGCTGCAGGTTTAATTGCCGTTGCCGATACCGTCAAGCCAGACTCCAAGCAAGCCATCACGCTGCTCAAGCAGATGGACATCGAGGTCATCATGCTCACCGGCGATAATCAGCGTACGGCCGACGCGATTGCCCGTCAGGTCGGCGTCAACCGAGTGCTGGCGGAAGTTCTACCCGACGAAAAAGCTTACGAAGTACAAAAGCTTCAACTGGAAGGCAAGACGGTCGGCATGGTCGGCGATGGCATCAACGACGCGCCAGCACTGGCCCAGGCCGATGTTGGCTTTGCCATCGGCACCGGCACTGACGTCGCCATTGAGGCTGGTGATATCACTCTCATCAAGGGCAGCCTTACAGGTGTAGTGACAGCGATCGAGATCAGCCGGGCAACTATGAAGAACGTGCGCCAGAATCTTCTGGGGGCTTTTGGCTACAATACTCTTGGTATTCCCGTCGCCATGGGGCTGCTCTACCCCTTCTTCGGATTGTTACTTTCACCAATCATTGCCGCTGCGACCATGGCCTTTAGCTCGGTTACCGTAGTCACCAATGCCAACCGTCTTCGTTTTTTTAAACCAAGGAGCGTCGCCAAATGACCCCGGATCGTTGGATTGTTCTTTTCATCGGCATTGCCCTTATCGTCTTCATTGTTTGGTTCTTCTGGCTCAAGCGCACTAAAGGTGCGCACGCTGCTGAAGCGAGCAGTGGTTATCAGGAGGCAATGATCCTCGTAAAGGGTGGTTACACTCCTGACACCATTATTGTGCGTCATGGCAAGCCGGTGCGGCTCAATTTCCGCCGTGAGGAAACCGCCTCGTGCTCGGAGAAAGTCATCTTCGCCGACTTCGGCAAAAGTGCCGATTTGCCAACGGGTGAAACGGTGCCGGTCGAATTCGTTCCCGACCAGCCAGGCGAATATGAATTTGCCTGCGCCATGGGCATGTTCCGCGGCAAGCTAATTGTGGAGTAGTCATTGATGGCTATCACTACAAAGATTATTGAATTTCCAGGTAAACCGTTTCCGATCGTCGGTGCGGGACCGGCGGGGCTCGCCTGCGCCATCGTTCTCGCGCGAGCGGGTCGGCGCGTTGTTGTCTACGACCGCCGCGCGCAGCCCGGCCGCCGGTTTCACAATGACTTTCAAGGTCTCGAAAACTGGTCAACCGATTCTGATATTCTTGATGAACTGTCGAGTGCAGGTATTGAGATTACTTTTGACTATGCGCCCGTGCGCATGGGCACAGCCTTCGATGCACGCGGTGCGTCCCACACTATAAAAAGCGAAAATCCCCTCTACTACCTCGTGCAGCGAGGGATTGGCCCTGGATCGCTTGATCAGGGATTGACTGAACAAGCACGCAAACTCGGAGTCGACGTCAGATTTGATGACAAGATTGACGAGATAGATGATCCCGCCGTTCTTGCTATCGGTCCCCGTACAGCTGATATCATTGCGGTCGGCTACGTTTTTGAAGCCGACATGGTTGACGGCAACTGGGTCTGCTTCGATGATAAACTGGCGCCGCTGGGATATGCCTACCTCCTCATCTCTGGGGGCCGCGGTACAGTAGCAAGCTGCATGTTTACGGGTTTCAAAAATCAGAACCTTTTTTTGAAAAGGACCAAAGAGTTTTTTGAAACCCATGCTGACCTTAAGATGACGAACCCGCAGCCATTCGGTGGCTATGGTAATTTACGTATACCCCGTACCGCCATCCAGGGTGGTAAGTTGGTCATTGGCGAACAGGCTGGTTTTCAAGATTCCTTAGCGGGCTTTGGCATGACCTACGCTTTACGTTCAGGCATTCTAGCTGCACGCAGCCTTCTTGAAGGACTGGATTACTCCGAACTCTGGCGCCGAGAACTTCTCCCTTTGCTCCGCACATCAGTGTCTAATCGCTATGTTTTTAATCTTGTCGGAGAAAGGGGACGCCGTTTGGCTTTGGCGCGTGTTTCCAAAGGCGATGCACGACAATCACTCCACCGGCTCTATCATCCTTGGTGGTTAAGCCGCGCCATTTTACCGATTGCTCGGCGGCGATATAGGACGCCTCTCAGAGATCCTAGCTGCGATCACACAAACTGTACCTGCGTGTGGTGTGAACATGGACTAGTTGAAAGAAAATTCCACGGAGAAAACTATGCGTAGATTTATGAGGCCATCGATTTTGGTTGGAATAGTTCTGCTTCTTGGCGGTGCTGTCTTCATTGGCGGGAAATACTTATTCAAGCCAAATCAGGACAGTACTTACTCTTTAATTATACCAAATTTTTCGGCTCTTGCAGCACAAGGTCAGACGTCATTTAATGCAAATTGCGCCCAATGCCACGGCCTCAACGCGACCGGTTCTGATAGCGGCCCCCCGCTTGTCCACGATATTTATAACCCTGGCCACCACGGCGATGCCTCGTTTTATCGCGCCGCAAATGTGGGCTCACCCCAACATCACTGGTCTTTTGGTGATATGCCGCCGCAGCCTCAGGTTAATGACGATGATATCGCAGCCATTGTGCGCTTCATTCGCGAATTGCAAGTGGCAAATGGCATTCTCTACCGAAAGCATCAAATGTAAATTCCTACGCTAACGCAAAAGATCAATAACCAGAAAAGGAGATCAATAGCATGGACACTAATGAGAACAATAAACCGAGAGGGTTGCAATTACCACGCAACCAAATTGCATTGGCTGTTTTCTTGGTGATTGGTGGATATTTTCTGTGGACTGAACATCAAGCTCATTTGTTAGGAGCGTTACCCCTCATTTTGATACTCGCTGTGTGTATCGGTATGCACTTTTTCATGCATGGCGGACATGGTCATGGGCCTCATGGAGGGTCTTCTGACAGCTAAATAATTGAATCGGAGGACACCAATATGTCACAAAACATACCCAGCTATGGTCTCTGGTTATTAGTGATTTTCAATTCGGCAATCTTTATTATTTTCGCGTTTAGTTTCTTCAAACCAAAAACGAAGCGCGATTGGCGCTCGTTTAGCGCCTTTAGCGCTTTCATCATTGCCTTGTTCACCGAAATGTACGGCTTTCCACTGACAATCTTTTTCCTGTCGGGCTGGTTGCAGAGCCGCTTTCCCGACGTTGACTGGTTCGCTCATGATTCTGGGCACCTCCTCGAAATGATATTCGGCTGGCAGGGCAACCCGCATTTCGGACCGTTTCATATCTTGAGTTTCATCTTTATCGGCGGTGGTTTCATCTTACTGTCCGCGGCATGGCGTGTGCTCTACCAGGCTCAAACAAGCCACACGATCGCTATTGAAGGCCCCTATGCTTACATCCGACATCCGCAATACGTTGCCTTCGTGCTGATCATGCTCGGGTTCCTATTTCAATGGCCAACACTCTTAACGCTTACGATGTTCCCCATCCTAGTTGTTATGTATGTGTGGCTTTCTCGCCGAGAGGAGCAAGAATCGATCTCCGAGTTTGGCGATACCTATCGTGAGTATGCAGCCAATGTACCAAGGTTTATCCCAAAGATAAGTTCACTGACAAAACGGGGACGATATGACCCATACGAAGAGTGAGGTATCGGAAAATCGTCGTGACTTTCTATATATTGCGACTGCTACTTTCGCTGCCGCCGGTGCAAGCCTTGCGGTTTGGCCACTGATTGACAGCATGAACCCTAGCGCGGACGTTCTCGCGCTTTCTTCCGTTGATATTGATCTATCGCCCATAGAGCCTGGCCAAAGGGTGACGTTTAAGTGGCGCGGGAAGCCGGTATTTGTTGTCCGCCGCACACCCGAGGAGATCGCCCGCGCCAAGGCCGACGACAACAACCCAAAACTCATTGATCCAGCAACAGATGCAGAACGCGTACAGCGGCCAGAATGGCTTATTATGGTCGGGGTGTGCACGCACCTAGGTTGTATCCCGCTAGGCCAAAAACCTGGAGATCCAAGAAGCGAATATGGCGGATGGTATTGTCCTTGTCACGGCTCGAAATACGACACGGTTGGCCGCGTGCGCAAAGGACCCGCCCCACGGAATCTCGATATTCCGCCTTACGTATATTTGGACGATCTCAAAGTGAAAATTGGCTGATTGCAATACTGAGATCGCTAAAACATTTTTGACGAAAGTAAGGAGACGCAATTGAGCGACAACAGCAGTAAATCTCCGTCCACACTTAGGCAACGCTTCGATTCTGATCGAAACGCCGGCATTCTCATGCTCAGCGCCCTAGCGTTGTCGCTTGTGTGGGCAAATTCAGCTGCAAAGCCAGTTTATGATCGCATCCATCACATACCGATCCATGTTCGTGTCGGCGAACTTGTCCTCGATAGACCCCTTGCAGGGTGGGTGAACGAGGGACTGATGGTTTTCTTTTTTTTATACGTAACCTTGGAAATCAGGAAAGATTTACTGCGGCAATCATTGCGGTTTTCCAATTTGTCCCTGCCTGTTTTCGGGGCAATTGGCGGCATGCTTGTGCCAGCGGCCATTTATCTTGTACTCAATTGGGACCAACCCGCTTTCCAGCGAGGATGGGCCATTCCGACAGCAACAGATATCGTTCTTCTCATAGGGGTTCTCTCACTTTTCGGGAAGAATGTTCCGCCCGGCCTCAAATTATTACTCGTAACCCTTGCCGTCTTTGATGATTTAGGCGCAATACTGATCATAGCCTTCTTTTTTAGCGAACCCCTGTTGCTCTCGTCAATTGGCGTCTCTGCAGCTGTAATAGCCGGACTGGTTTTACTCAATCGCTTCAATATCAGTCAGCAGACACCGTACGTGCTATTGGGTGTTTTTTTATGGGCGAGCCTTCAAAAATCAGGCATTCATCCGACCCTAGCTGGATTTGCGATTGGAGTTGCCGTGCCTAGTACGGCGTTGATGTCTAATAGAAATTCAACGCGTGAGCTGGGCCTTAGATCCTGGGTTCTTTTTTTCATCGTGCCTCTTTTTACATTCCTGAACGTTGGCACACCAATTTTCAAGAATACGACACCTGATATACTGTCGAATACCGTCTTTATGGGAATTACTGTTGGTTTGTTTGTGGGCAAACCACTGGGCGTGTTGAGCATGATGTACCTAGCAATCAAAGCAAGGTGGGCTCAGTTGCCGCCTGGCGTGACATGGCCGCATATCCTTGGCGGTGCACTGCTGACCGGCATTGGATTTACGATGAGCCTCTTTATCACCTCTCTTTCGTTCACAGATATATACCTAGTGGAAAGTGGCAGGGCAGGCATCCTAGCGGGATCGGCAATTTCGGCCGGAGTGGGCACAATAGTCATAATCTTGGTCGGACGACGACCAAACAGCAACCTCATAGACGCTAGGAGAAACCTAAATGACAAGCTTTAAACGGGTGACGGCCATCGTCAATACCCACACAGTCGTGCGTGTCGAGAAACGATTACGGGAATTGAATGTACCGGGAATGACCGTTTCGGAAATAAAAGGATATGGAGCCCACAAGAACTTTTTTCATCGTGATTTGATGGATGTATTCGCACGCCTGCAGATCTATCTGCCAGAGGATCGCGTTGACGAAATTGTGCAGGCAGTGCTTGAGACTGCGAGTACAGGGCTTGAGGACGATGGCATCATCGCCATAACGCCTGTAGAAAAAATGTACAGAATTTATGACAAGAGCGAAATAAATCCGGAACAGACCTAGCGTGAGCTCATCGCAACACAACGGTAGCAGGGAGGCACCCAGTGAGAATCTCACCAAAAGCTATCAAGGATTACCCGTGGTTTCTGCGCCCATTTTTCTGGAACCAGCGGCGGAAATATGGGGCAGTGTTGGATTCCGCACTGCTATGGGCGCGAGCGCCCAAGCCCTTTCTTGGCGTTGCCTTTCTTTATGGCATGATTGATCGCAAATCCTCACCGCTCGATCCTGCGCTGCGATCTCTCATTACAGTGCGGGTTTCGCAAATCAACCATTGCCCATTTTGTGTTGACCTGAATTCCGCGACGCTCATTAAGCGGGGGGCGTCTCTCGACAAAGTGGATGCGCTTTCGATGTGGCGAGATAGCAATCTATTCGAGGACGCTGAAAATATTGCCCTCGACTACGCCGAAGCTATCACGATGTCGGACCGGGAGGTTGAAGGCGGGATAATGACAAAACTGCGCCAACACTTCGGCGAGGATGCGATCGTAGAGCTGACAGCGCTCATTGCGTTCCAGAATATGTCGAGTAAGTTCAACAGCGCCCTCGATGTGCCGCCACAGGGTTTTTGTCGCCTACCAAAAACAACTTTACCCTTAAGAGAAGAAGACGAAAGGGAACAGCGTAACTAAGTAGATAATGGGTATTAAGTAACAAATTCGAGTCGGAACACGTGAGGTGAAAACTATGAGGATATCATTTCTTGGCGGTGCGGGAACCGTAACCGGATCCAAATATCTGGTCGAGATCGGGTCAAAAAAAATTCTGATCGATTGCGGATTGTTCCAGGGCAAAAAGGAATTGAGACTTCGCAACTGGGCGCCTCCTCCACCCGATTTCGCTGAGCTTGATGCTGTCATACTGACCCATGCCCATCTCGATCATACCGGTTACCTCCCGGTGCTTACGCGAAATGGTTATACGGGTCCGGTAATCACCACATCAGCCACAAAGGATTTGTGTGCCTTGCTTTTATCCGATAGCGGACACCTATTAGAGCGGGACGCCGAATACGCCAATCGAAAAGGTTTTTCTAAGCACCACCCGGCCAAGCCGCTTTACACGCAAGCTGAGGCCGAAGCGTCCATGGACCTTTTTCAGCCAATGGATTTTGACACAGAGAGACAGCTATCCGACGATATCAGGATTGGATTCCAGCCCTCAGGCCATATTCTAGGTTCTGCATTTGTTGAATTGCAACATGGCGAAACGAAACTCCTCTTCTCCGGTGATTTAGGGCGACCCAACAGCGCAACCATGGTTGACCCGGTCTCAATCAGGGATGCTACTTATTTGGTTGTTGAATCGACCTACGGAAACCGGCAACATGAACAAATCGATCCAGAAGATGCCCTAGCAACCATCATCAATCGCACAGCCCGGCGCGGGGGAACGATCGTTATCCCTTCATTTGCCGTCGGTCGGGCCCAGACCCTTCTCTTCCATCTTCAGCGATTGAAGGCAAGCAAACGGATTCCTAATTTACCGGTCTTTCTCGATAGCCCGATGGCCATCAATGCAAGCGACATATTTTGTGACCATGCGAGTGCACATCGCCTCACACCGAAAGAGTGCCGACGGGCATGTGAAGTGGCAACCTATGTCAATCACGCCGAGGATTCAAAGGCGCTTGATGATAGTAAAGTCCCGATGGTGCTGATTTCTGCCAGCGGGATGGCCACCGGTGGCCGGGTTCTCCATCACCTGAAACATTTTGCCCCCGACGCGCGCAATACTATCCTGTTCGCTGGATTTCAAGCGGCCGGTACGCGAGGGGACCGCATCGTCCGTGGCGAGAGCGAGGTAAAGATTCATGGGCAATGGGTGCCAATCCGAGCGGATGTCGAAAATCTCCACATGCTTTCCGCCCACGCTGACCAAACGGAAATCCTCGATTGGCTGCGAAACTTTGAAGCGCCACCTCAACTTACCTTTGTAACCCATGGCGAGGCAGAAGCCTCCGCTAAACTATCTGCAAAGATTACAAACGACCTGCACTGGAAATGTCTCGTGCCCGAGCATGGCCAGAGCGTTGAGCTCAAGTGAATGTATTTCGGCTTTGATGAATGGGAATCTAATTCGAATGAACAGGGAATTGTTAGACACAGAACACGTGTTGCACTTGAAACGGCTCGGCATAAATACGTCTCAGGAAGCTGTCATTTATATGCGAGAAGACTGTGCTATTTGCCGGTCTGAAGGGTTTGCCGCGCATGCGCGGGTCAAAGTTGAACTGAACGGTAGATCGATTATCGCGACCATCAACGTCGTGACATCTGCATTTTTATCACCTGGAGAGGCAGGGCTTTCTGAGGCCGCGTTCCATCTGCTAAGGGGAAGCGAGGGCGAACGGATCACCATCCATCACCCTTCTCCCCTTAACTCATTGAGTGCCGTTCGGTCTAAAGTCTATGGCAACCAACTGAACCAAACCCAGTTCAGTGCGATCGCAAAAGATATTGCAAAGGGACGATACTCCGACATACACCTTTCTGCCTTTCTCACTGGCTGTGCAGGGGAAAATCTGAACAGGGCAGAAATAGTTGCCCTGACTCGTTCGATGATAGACGTCGGTGATCGCATCGATTGGGGAAGATCCCCGATTGTCGATAAGCATTGCGTCGGAGGGCTGCCAGGAAATCGGACAACTCCGATTATCGTTGCTATCGCTGCAGCATGTGGCCTGACGATGCCGAAAACATCGTCTCGCGCGATCACCTCGCCAGCAGGTACTGCGGACGCTATGGAAACGCTGGCTCCTGTTGAGCTCTCTATTGATGCAATGCGCAAAGTTGTTGAAAACGAGGGTGGCTGCGTTGTCTGGGGCGGCGGTGTTAACTTGAGCCCAATAGATGATATTTTGATCCGCATCGAACGCGTGCTCGATCTCGATAGCGAAGGGCAACTCGTCGCTTCGGTGCTTTCAAAAAAAGCGGCAGCTGGTTCAACTCATCTCGTGCTCGATCTCCCAGTTGGCCCGAGCGCCAAGGTCAGAAGCTCCAAAGCGGCACGGAGTCTTAGTGATCATCTTATTGCAGTAGCGGAATGTCTGGGTATCAAGGCGACAGCGATGCTTACTGATGGTTTACAGCCGGTCGGAGCTGGAATCGGTCCAGCCCTAGAAGCACAGGACGTATTGTCGGTTCTTAAGAATGAGCAGGATGCGCCTGTCGATCTCCACAAACGCGCTGTAACTCTGGCCGGTGAAATTCTTGAATTAGCTTCAAAGGTACCATCCGGACAAGGGGTTCAAATGGCCCATTCTGCCATAGTTGATGGCGGCGCGTGGAACAAATTTCAAGCAATTTGCGACGCTCAAGGAGGAATGAAAACACCTCCTCACGCATCTCAAACCTTTCCCATCGAAGCGTCGCGCAGCGGACGGATTAGTGCTTTCGACAATCGCCTTCTTTCACGCATCGCCAAGCTGTCTGGAGCACCCGGCGCACCAGCTGCAGGACTAAAATTGCATAAAAAAATCGGCGACAGCGTTTCCAAAGGTGAGCCGCTTTATACAATTCACGCCGAAACGCCCGGTGAGATTAATTATGCGCTCGAATTTGTTAGATCTAGTAGTGACGTCATTGTGATCGAGGAGATTCGATGAAACCTCTAATTTTAGCACTACCGGAAAACGGTTCATTTTCGAAGATTCTAGCAACTCACCTTGATGCCGAGATCGGTATTATCGAATTGCGCAAATTCCCCGATGGTGAAACTTATGTGCGCATTGACACAGAGCTGGAAAATCGTTCCGTAGTGCTTGTTGCGACACTAGCTGAGCCAGACGACAAAATCTTGCCGTTGATTTTTGCGGCTGCCACCGCGCGAGACCTCGGGGCAACCAATGTCGGCTTTGTCGTTCCCTATCTCGCCTACATGCGTCAAGATCGCCGGTTCAAAGCAGGAGAAGGGGTCACATCGACTTATTTTGCAGCCATTCTCAATCGATGGATCGACTGGTTGGTCACCGTTGATCCACATTTACATCGGTGGACCTCCCTTCAAGAAATCTACACGATGCCATCGGAAGTCGTGCATGCCGCGCCGTTAATTTCGTCCTGGATCAAAGAAAACGTAAGTAGACCTCTTCTGATCGGTCCGGACATCGAGAGTGAACAATGGGTATCGCATGTCGCCCAGGAAGCTGGCGCGCCTTATCTGGTTTTGGAAAAAATCAGAAAAGGAGATCGAGATGTGGAAGTTTCGATCCCAGATGTCGACGCGTGGCGCGATAGAACGCCAGTTCTTGTTGACGATATCATCTCCACGGCACGTACAATGATTGAGACCGTAGGGCATCTTATGCAAGCGGAACTCAGGTCACCTATCTGCATTGGTGTTCACGGTATTTTTGCTGGCGACGCCTATGACAATCTCTTAGCGTCCGGTGCGGAAAGGGTTGTAACATGCAACACCGTGCCGCACTCATCCAACATGATTGACGTATCAGGTCTTCTATCGGACTCTATTAAACAACGTGGTTTCGGCCAAGATTGAATGCAATACTTTATCGACCCTCGGATGAATATTTATGCTGGCTGCAACACTTCTTTCCATCATCGTCGTGCTTTTATGCGTTTTGGTGCACAATGAAATCTTTCGATTTTCGTCACGCTACACGCCGGAAGGCATAATGATTGAGCGAAGACATGTGCTCTTCCTCATGTCAGCCGCACTCGCAGCACATATCGTGGAAATCTGGCTATACGCGCTTGTCCTCCTCGTTATGGAAAGATCACTTGGGCTCGGCCACATTACCGGTGACTTTGGCGGGACCCTCTGGGATTATGTTTATTTTTCTGCTGTCAGCTACACATCCTTGGGACTCGGAGATGTCTGGCCCCACGGCCCTATTCGGTTTCTTACCGGCATTGAAGCTCTCAACGGACTTATCATGATCGGATGGACAATTGCTTTCACCTATCCTGTTGTTAGAGATGCCTGTCGGAGTGAACGAAAACGGCCATGAGAAAAGCGAAAGTTTTGCTATAGTAGAAACAACTGCTGATCTGGATATATTGCAGTGGCAGGACGCGGAAATTCTCACACCATCGATGCGGTCTAAGTTCCATTCAAAGTTTCGCGAGACTTGTAGAGCTCGCACATTTGTTTAACATTTAATGACATGGCAGAGAATATGAAGGACGATTATAAACCAAACAGTTTATCCCTTGCGGGTGCCGTCGCGATGGGCACCGGGGTAATGATCGGCGCTGGGATTTTCGCGTTGACCGGGCAGGTCGCAGAACTGGCGGGGGACTTATTTCCGCTCGCTTTCCTGGTAGGAGCCATTGTCAGCGCGTTCAGCGCATATTCTTACATCAAGATGTCAAACGCTTATCCTTCTGCTGGTGGTATAGCTATGATTCTCAATAAAGCTTATGGCCACGGAACAATTACAGGGGCTTGCGCCCTTCTCATGGCACTCTCGATGGTCATCAATGAAAGCCTCGTCGCTCGCACTTTCGGGACCTATACGCTGCAATTGTTCGATCCAGAGGGAGGTGGCGCGCTCATTCCGACTCTCGGCGTCGGATTGCTTGTCTTCGCCTTCGCGGTGAACATCTCCGGCAATCGTCTGGTAGGCGCGCTTTCATTGTTAATGGCGCTGGCAAAAGTTTTGGGGATTGCAGTATTTGCAATTGTTACTTTATGGATCGCAGGAAACACCTTTGAACCTTCGGCTATAATCACGACAAACACCTCATTTGGTGGATTCCTTGCAGCTTCAGCATTGGCAATTCTTGCTTACAAAGGTTTCACAACGATCACCAATAGCGGATCCGAGCTCATCGATCCTCATCGAAATGTGGGACGGGCGATCATCATTTCCCTCGCTATCTGCGTGGTTGTCTATTTGCTTGTAGCGCTTGCGGTTAGAGCTAACCTTACGCTGCCCGAAATTATTGCCGCGAAGGATTTTTCATTGGCGGAAGCCGCTCGTCCCGCATTGGGGGAGTATGGCTTGTGGTTCACTGTAGCCCTAGCGATAGTTGCAACGGCTTCAGGCGTGATTGCCAGCGTTTTTGCGGTGTCACGAATGCTCACTATGCTGACGAATATGGAATTGATCCCGCATAGGCATTTTAGGATGCCGGGGCCACTCCATAGCCATTTACTGGTCTATACCGTTTTTATTGCCATCGGGCTTACTGTTTTCTTTGACTTGAGCCGGATCGCGGCGCTTGGTGCGATTTTCTATCTTGTCATGGACATTGCAATTCATTGGGGAATCTTACGGCATATCCGTGAAGAAGTTCGCGCCAATGCTTTCATTCTCGCAACTGCAATCATTCTGGATATTATTGTCCTTGGGGCATTTGTGATGATAAAAGCAGCGACTGATTTGCTCGTGATCATTGTTGCGTTGATCGGCTTGGTCACTGTTTTTGCAGGCGAGTGGCTCTTTCTTCGCTCGCGCTCGAAATCGCAATCGCAAAGCAAAATGAACCACCATCATTGATTGGCTCTTTGATGTAGGTCAAAAATTTTCGTAACGGTTGAGATCAAGAAGACCGGCTTCATTGGGGTTCATGCGGGTAAAATAATTGTTGAACCAATCGGACGCTGCCCAGAAATTTGGACTCGTACGCCGGACCCCATATGCTGTCACAAATTGCTCAAACTCATATGCACCATCCGTATTCAATAGGTCGTCGACAAATTTGTGGACCCCCTCAGCGTCGATCTGGAAAAAGAAATTTGGGTAGCTGCTCACTACACCCTCGACAATCGTTAGTGTGTCATTCTCTTCACGCCTGCGTCTGTCTTCATCAAATATAAAAGCGACATTGGTGTGCGCTTTGTTGCGAATGATCGTATAAACATTGTCTCCCTCAACGGGGTCGCGGACACGAAGTAAAGCAACATCGGGCATCTGACGAACAAAAGCGCTGGATTTCGATGTAAGTTGGCGCAAAGCCACCTCCAATACCGCGCCCTTTTGTGGATGATCGTTGACACAATTGCCCCCCTCGCACCGGTTGAGAAAATCTGGAGAATCCCTGAGCTGCGGAAATTTTCGAATCATTGAATCGATAAGTTCCGTTACCGGATGTTCCGTTGTGTAAGATATGTTGGTGCCTCTATCTTGATCGGACATCTTATGTGCGAGAAACAAGATGAGCTGCGCCTCCGCCCCAGCATACCAAGAAGCGCGAGCGCTTTGACGCGTTTCAGCTGGCAAGAAACCAAGAGTGATGTCCTCTGCCTCCATACGAAGGTAGTCCATAGAAAGGCGCGTTAAGAGCTGGTGCGAGACATTCCCAAAAACATCAAAGTTGACAACCAGGTTATAGTAGATGCGCTCGAGGATCGGATAATCTAAGATTAGAATCTTCTCTGGAATTTCGCCGACAAAACCCGGCACCACGCTAGCGCTGTCAAAATGGCGAAACACGGTTAGAAAGCTATCGGAATTATAAGCGTTTCCTGGCCAGATAGATTCAAGAGTGTTGTTCCGCCCCTCTGGATCCTGCTCGTAATAGATATTATCTCGATATTCAAGATAACCTCTGTGTGCGGAAAAATAATCTTTCCACCTCAGCAGCAGCGACATTGGAGAAACACTATCTCTTGGGATTTTTATCAGTGTCTTGGCGTTTTCAAGGTAGCTCGGATCGATAATCGAAAGGTCGTGATCGGGGCCCAAGAAAGCGACGAAAAAATGATCGTCAATCACATTCAACGCTACCTGTCCCCTGCAGACTGGTCCTCGAATAAAAGCCATCAATATATATCGTGCGTTGTCGAGTAAGAATTCGTAACGCACTCGGGACGGAATTGCTGCAAACGTCACAAAGGGATTTGAAGCAACCAGGGTCTCGTAACCTGGAAGCTTTTCAACGTCCCAGTCGGATGCAAACAATAGCTCCGCAATACGTTCCAGTTTTGCTTCACTTAGCGGATACACAATATGTGTTTTATGGACAATGGTTGAGGAAATAAGACGGAACCGATAATAAAATACATTAATACCCGGCGAACCATTGGGGTGGCGCGTATTGATCTCCTCGACGGGCTGCCCAGGTGGCGTTTGCGACCTTATCAGTCGAAAGAAAGGACCGGGGCCAATGTCTTCAAAGGTAAGGTGAGCCAAAAAAAGGTGCTCATAAACATATCGTGCAGCCAGTCGTTGTTTGGGTGTCTGGCCGTTGAGCATTGTTTCCCAAGCTTGAATGCTGTGCTGAAGTCCTTTCGAGAGTGAGGGCTCAAATCGATCAACCGGTGCCCCCTGCCGGGCCCAAGAAAGCAGCTTTTGATAATCCGTACTGTTCAGCGGCGCCATTCCATAAGGCATACCGCCAAAAGGGTTCTTTTTCGCGTATTCTTCAAACTCTTCACCTGCCGGACAGGTAAGATCGCGATTAATATCAAGTTTGACTGATTCATGGAGCCTCTGGTTTTCAGGAAATGTATGAACGCTGCCATGCTCGATCATGCGCAATAGAAGAGACGTTGACGGGTTATCTTCCTCGGTACTTTCAGACTGTCATTGGACAGAGAAAAAACCTTTACGGCGCCACTCCGATGGAGTCGATGCATCGATAAAAAGCCGCGTTGGATCCATAGGCGTAAGTCTTGACGCATTGTAAACTGGTTCTTTGCTTGCACCGCGCAAAATTCCTTCATAGGAAGAGAGTTTCAACTGACAAGGCGCGTCATAACAGGCGTGGCAGACGACACACCGGCTATCAAGAATGGGCTGGATATCTTCCCAATAACTGACAACGATACCAGGTGGCGGCTTTGGCTTGACGTGCAATTCCACCTGATATTCGGGGTATTTATTGAAGAAGGGAGGAAAAATCAGGGCAACAATTATGATGAGAGCAATTACGACGAGGCTCCCCCAGATATCCATACGGGCTGGAAATTTGGCCATCATGGCTCTTAACCTAACTCCAAAATTTTGGTTGGTCATCGTTACATCCCCTTTAAGTCACCGTTGAATTCAAGCAGGCTGCTCGTGCTATCCGCAGTGCATAGAACACCAACCAACTTAGTTGAATTGGGCCGCTACTCTGACCGTCGTGATGATACAATTAGTCTAGACCCAGGCACATTTCTTGAGTTTACGTCGGGAGCTTACCACTGCCACGGGGAACCGAAGATTTGTTGACGGGAATTATATTAGCCCTTTACACCAAAACGGGTACACTACTCAACGTTGAGTAGAAGCTTCAACGTGTTCGGTCACCCAAACCTAGCCAAATGTATTTTTTAGGTATCGCATTATTTGAGAGTGGCAAGTGTTTATTCTGGTTCTCAAACAATTACGTTTCGAATCTACCAGATCGATCCTGACGATCCTGGCAATTGCGGGAATCATTGCCGAGATATTGATCTTGCAGGGATTCCTTGCAGGCTTGTATGCCCAATTGCGTGAGGCAGTTGTCAACCGCGGTGGAGATCTGGTTGTTACTCAAGCTGGCATTTCGAATTTCATTGCCGCACGTTCAATCCTGCCGCAATCAGTGCGACTGGAAGTGGAAGATATCGAAGGCGTGGAGGAAGCCCATCCTCTCACGGGCATCTCAGCCATATATGAAGAGGCGGGCCGAAGAACTCCGATCATTATCCTGGTATACGACACCGCTGGCGGGCCGACCGAGATCATCTCTGGTAATTTAATTCCCGGTGAGCGGGAAATCATTATCGATCGTGCCCTAGCAACTAAATATGGTCTGTCGCTAGGAGATCCGTTTGAGATTTCCGAGTTTGAATTTACGGTCGGTGGCGTTTCAACAAACAGCGCAGCGTTCCTGACGCCTTTCGCGTTCATCAAATACGATGATCTTATAGATTTTTATTTTGAATCCGATATTGCAGCAGACATCGCGACATTCCCGTTGCTGAGCTTCCTGCTGGTCGAAACAAAACCAGGTTTTGACATTCCAGCCATTGCCACTCAGATCGAAAAGCATATCGAATCCGCGGACGTTTTCTTACCGAGCGTGCTTGCGCAAAAAGACGAAGCCCTCGGTCGCGAATTGATGGGACCGATCCTCGGTTTGTTGCTCTTCGTGAGCTACGGGATTGGCGTTTTAATTGTCGGCATGTTCATGTTCACCGCTGTCCGAGGGCGCTCACGCAATCTCGGTGTATTAAAAGCGTTGGGGTTTACACCAAGATCGCTTGGGATTGCGGTATTCATCGAGGCCAGTCTTTTGATTTTACTGGCCCTTCCCGTGGGCATCCTCCTCGCAGGCTCAATCGCTTCCATCATACAGACAATCGCACCGGTTTATCTGGTTCTCGCCACGGAGCCCACGGCCATTATGAAAACAGCAATCGCTTGTTTGTTTTTTGCAACACTGGGCGCCTTCATTCCGCTTCGCGCAATCACAAACATTGACCCTGCTATTGTGTTCAGGAGTTGAGAGATGCTGAAATGGACCTTAAAAAACTTGATCGCCGAGCCGTGGCATCTTTTCGCTAGCGTTAGTGCTATCGCCGGGGCCTTTGCCTTAGTGATGTTTTTTGAGGCTGTTTTCGCCGGTGAATCCAAGCAAATCGTTGCCTATATCGATCATAGCGACGCCGATGTTTGGGTCATGCAGAAAGGCGTGTCGAATATGCATATGGCGACCTCGTTTGTGTCGGATTGGAAGGCGGGCAGCGTCGGGGAGGTCGAAGGCGTGAGCAAGGTCACGCCCATTCTCTACTTGAACACGGTGATGCAGGCCGGAGACAAGCGCTGGTTTTCGTTCATCGTGGGTCTTGAAGACGAGGGTCAACGAGCCGGGCCCTGGGCGATTGTGGAAGGGAAAAGTATACCTGCACATCACGAGGCAATTGTCCCTTCCGTGCTCGCAAAAATAACGGGATTGAAATTGGGTGATGAAGTCACAATTGCAGGACACACGTTCAACGTCGCTGGTCTTTCTGATAACACCTTTTCAATGGCAAATTCGATTACCTTCATCACGGCGCCTGACCTTGCGGATATCATGTCCACGATCGGGTCAATGAGCTACTTTCTTATCGATGCTGAGCCGAACGTCGATGCATCTGAACTCGCTTTGCGAATCAAGAATGAAGTTGAAAAAGTAAATGCTATACCCAAGGAGCGCTTCGTCAACAATGATTGGAATGTGGCGATGCAAATGGGGACCGAAATCATTGGTATGATGACCATTATTGGCGGGGCACTCGCAGTCTTGCTCACGAGTTTCGCAGTCTACTCCCACACGATTCGACGAGAACGGGAATTGGCCGTTGTAAAGGCGCTCGGGGTTCAAAATCGTGTGATTTATGCGAGCGTGATGACGCAGGCTACATGGCTGGCATTTCTGGGATTTATAATGGCAACAGCAATGGTCTGGTTGGCGGTACCGATTACGGCATCATTTGTTCCGCAAGTGACGCTGCACGTCACGCCTCTAGGTTTGTTTCGAATTGGATTTACAGCCCTACTCGTCGCACTGATTTCGTGCATAATTCCGGTTCGTAGAATGCTGGGTATTGACCCCGTGCATGCCTTCTCTGCTTAACCAACGGTAATTCAGAAATGACAACACCTAATCCCGTCTTACAAGCCGAGCACCTAGTGAAGACATTTGGCACAGGCCACACTGCTGTGCACGCTGTGAACGATGTATCTCTCAAAGTGATTCCTGGGGAATTGGTGGTGATAAAGGGACCGTCTGGTTCTGGTAAAACAACTCTGGTTTCGATGCTTGGGGCCCTACTGAGTCCAGATTCAGGTAGCATCTCAATAGACGGGGCCAAGTTCACCGAACTTAATGATGTGGAATTGGCGGCCCTGCGTGCTAGAAAGATTGGTTTTATCTTTCAATCCTTCAATCTCTTGGAGGCCTTGTCGGTAGAAGAGAATATACTTTTTCCTGCACATCTTTCACCTGGTGGAACTCGTGCAGCGCAGTCTCGCGCTGATGCGCTCTTGAAAAAGCTGAACTTGGAACATCGTCGAGATGCGTCGCCGAAAACACTATCTGGCGGCGAAAAACAACGCGTTGCCATTGCTCGCGCTCTGATCAATCAACCACAACTGATTTTTGCGGATGAGCCGACCGGTAATCTCGATTCTCAAAGCGGACAGGAAGTCATGATGATCCTTCACGATGTTGCCCGCGACCAAGGGTGTTCTGTCGTTTTGGTTACGCATGATCCAAGAGTTGAAGACATAGCTGATCGTATTTTGTGGTTAGAAGATGGCGCCTTGCGAGATCGAAAATCCGAACAACACTCCTGGGTCAAAGACCCTGTGTGTGGTATGAGGGTCGATGAATGGACAGCCACTCTATTTGCAGAACATCAAGGAGAGCGTCAGGTTTTCTGCTCGCAACGATGCCTCGAGAAATTCGAAGCCAATCCAGATCTGTATTTAATTCCGGATACAGAGGGACCCGGTAAGAGTGCTCTATGACTACAATGATCATCCGTTTTGTTTGGGTATTTACCATTGCTGCTTGGTTAGCAACACCGACATTGGTAGCTAGCGCCGAGGATCCTGTTCGATTGGGAGGGATCATTGCCCGCGAAGCAGATCGTCGTGATCTCGGATATGGCGACAGCAAAGCTGTACTTTTAATGGTATTGGAAGACCGCAAGGGAAACACACGGACGCGCAGGTTGCGGTTCAGAACTCTTGAGGGACTTCAGGAGACTGAAGGAGATAAATCACTCATAATATTTGACGAACCGCGGGATATAAAAGGGA
>JAJFIN010000490.1 GCA_021774955.1 Alphaproteobacteria bacterium
GCGAACGTAATCACCGGGCGAGAGAAAGTCGAGGCTCATAGGGCTCTCAAGAGGTTTGTATTTGCACTCATGGTGCGGATTGCGCTAGGCATCCATCTGACCATTAATTTCGATGAACAGCAATTTGTGTGTCAAACCTAACAACTGGCAAATTCCAATGAGGCGTTATGGATGAATTGACTTTGATGTCGCTAATAAGCTCAAAAATTTGTCATGACCTTATTAGTCCAATCGGTGCGTTGGCAAACGGAGTGGAAGTTTTAAGCGAGGATGACGACCCTGACATGCGCGAACATGCCATGGTGTTGCTACAGACGAGCGTTGAACAAGCTTCAGCCAAATTACAATTCGCGCGTCTTGCCTATGGTGCGTCGGGTTCCCTTGGACAGGAAATTGATTTGCGCGAGGCCGAGAATGCACTGAAGCTTCTTTATGGAAAAAGCAAACAGCAGATAATTTGGAATGTGCCTGCGGAGCCGTTTGACAGAAATGTCGTTAAGCTGTTGTTAAATCTCGTGTACATCGCAGTAGATTGCATACCAAGGGGCGGTGAAGTTTCGGTTTCACATTCGTCTAAGGACGAAAAAACAATATTCAACATAGAGATATCAGGCGATAGAGCAAAGTTTAACGATGGCGCAGAGATGGCGTTTAACAAAGAGTTAAACCCAGAAGAACTCGATGCACGATCAATCCAACCCTTTTTAACGACTTGGCTTGCTAAACAAGTTGGTGCAAAGATCGATGTAGAGGCCAAAGAAAACCAAATATCAATAGTAGTTTGTTTCCTATCTTAACCAGTATTGCCTTGTTCAATTGGTATTACTTAAAACGATTTTAACTCACCTCTACTAATGTTCTCCCCGACGGATCGCGGGGTGCGATTCCTCCCAACTTCGAATGCGATCGTGGAGGGCAATAAGAATGGACGATCTTCTCAGTGAGTTTTTAACGGAAACCTTTGAAAACATTGACGTTGTCGATGTGGAGCTGGTTAAGCTCGAACAGGATCCGAATAACAAGGAAGTGTTAGCCAACATATTCCGGCTGGTGCACACTATCAAAGGAACATGCGGCTTTTTGGGCCTTCCTCGTTTGGAAGCTGTTGCCCATGCTTCGGAGAATGTCCTTGGCAAGTTTCGTGACGGTGTCATCGAAGTAAACGCAGATTGTGTCACACTCATTCTCGAATCATTGGATCAGATTAAAGTTCTCTTGGCTCACTTGGAACAAAACGAAGCTGAGCCAGATGGGGAAGACAAAGATCTGATTGATCGTCTGAATGTTGCCGCTGAAGGTGGGTTGAGTGGTGGGGCTGCTGCAGGCGTGCCCGAAGTCGCTGAACTTGAAGTACCAGCGGTAGCAACAGAACCTGCCAAGGAAGTTCGCCCTGGCGAGGTTTCTGAAGAGGAACTGGAAGCTGCGTTCTTAGCCGCTGAAGGACCTGATGATGTGGATGTACCGTCGTCGGATGAAATGGAAAGCTCTTCAGCAACAGAGATTGAAGAGCAAGCACAAGTTGAGCAGGCGACGTCAGCGGAAGAGGTTAAAGCACCCGATCAATCTGGCGCACCTGCAGCAGGTGGACAGTCCTCTATCGCAAACCAATCAATTCGGGTTAATGTTGATGTGCTCGAAAACTTGATGACGATGGTTAGTGAGTTGGTGCTGACACGAAACCAACTTTTGCAAATGCTTCGAAGCCAAGAAAATAGTGAATTCAAAGTTCCGCTTCAACGGTTGTCAGGGGTGACCTCTGATTTGCAAGAAGCAGTTATGAAAACGAGGATGCAGCCGATCGGTAGCGCCTGGCAAAAACTGCCGCGCATTGTGCGAGATTTGAGCAACGAGTTGGGCAAAAAAATCGATCTTGTTATGACTGGTGCTGATACTGAACTTGATCGCCAAGTGCTTGAATTAATTAAAGATCCTCTGACGCATATTGTTCGTAATTCCGCAGATCACGGCCTTGAAATGCCCGATGTGCGTAAAGCCGCAGGCAAATCGCCGACAGGAAAGGTCGAACTCAAGGCGTACCACGAAGGTGGCCATATCATTATAGAGATTGTGGATGACGGAAAAGGTCTTCCAACTAAGGTCATATCTGACAAGGCGATACAGAAGGGCTTGGTGACAGAAGCTGACATTGCCAACATGTCAGAGCCTCAGATTCAAAAATTTATTTTCCACCCTGGATTTTCAACTGCTGCAAAAGTCACAAACGTGTCTGGACGTGGTGTTGGAATGGATGTCGTGCGTACCAATATCGAGGTGATCGGTGGCTCGATCGACCTGAAATCGACAGAAGGAAAAGGCACGACTCTTACGATCAAAATTCCATTAACCCTCGCGATCGTTTCGGCGCTCATCGTGAAGGTTGCTGGCCAAAAATATGCGGTACCGCAACTTAGCGTGGTTGAACTCGTGCGGACAAAGCCGGGTTCTGGTTATGTGATCGAAAAGATCAGCGATACACCAGTGCTGCGATTGCGCGACCGGCTGCTGCCGTTGGTTTATCTTTCTGATCTACTCGGGGTGCGGGCACCAGAAGTAGATATGGGTGAACTTAAAACCGTGGAAGAAGTGGAAGATGATGCAACCACTGACAATGCGGGCATAGTCGCTACTGTCAGTGGCGATGATTTTCAGGCAGCAACTCAAAAGGTTGATGAAGACTTTATAATTGTTTCACAAGTCGGATCGCAAACCTTTGGAGTTGTCGTCGATGGCGTCTATGACACAGAGGAAATCGTTGTAAAACCTGTTGCCTCAATTCTTCGCGATATCAGCCTGTTCTCGGGTAACACTATTCTCGGTGATGGCAGTGTTATTATGATTCTGGATCCCATTGGTCTTGCCGCAAATGTTGATTCTCTGGGAACAGAGGCAGCTGAGGCAAAAGAAGAAGAAGAAGCATCAGCCGCCGCCGATAATGACGACACAATGTCATTGTTGGTATTCAAAGCAGGTTCTGACGAGCCTAAAGCTGTTCCGCTGTCACTCGTGACGCGGTTAGAAGAGCTTGATGTGGAAACCATTGAATATGCAAACGGTGCCAACGTTGTTCAGTATCGTGGTGTGCTGATGCCGGTTATTACGGTATCTCCTCATCAAACTCTGAAAACAGAAGGCCGTCAGCCTATTTTGGTGTTCTCAGACGAAGACCGGTCCATCGGTCTTGCTGTAGATGAGATTGTCGACATTGTTGAAGAAGCGCTGCAAATCGAACTCGGGTCAGATAATCCTGGTCAGATGGGCACGGCTATCATTCGTGAAAAAGCAACTGAAGTAATCGATGTCTCCTATTTCTTGACGCAAGGGTTTGGCGATTGGTTCACAACAACCGAGAAGGAGTCAGGCAAGCTAAATAAGCGGATCTTACTTGTTGAGGACAGTGCGTTCTTCCGTAACTTGATTACGCCTCTTTTGGCGACCTCAGGATATGATGTCGTTACCGTCGGTAGCGTTGATGAGGCACTAAAACTCAAAGAAGCTGATCATGCATTTGACTTGATCGTTAGCGATATTGAGATGCCGGGTACGGACGGATGGGAATTTGCTGCGAAACTTCAAGAAGATGAGAAATGGGGTAAGACGCCAATTGTTGCCCTGTCATCTCGCAATAGCATTACCGATGTAGAGAAGAGCCGAGAAGCAGGCTTTTTTGATCATGTGTCCAAGTCTGATCGTGATCGTTTGTTATCAATTTTGGGTGAAGCCATCGATGTGGAAGAGGATGCGGCATGACGGAAATTATTGAAACAGAACAAACCTTCAGCAAGGATACTACCGACTTTGTTACGGTAGAAATTGCTGGCCAAATGTTCGGGATTCCGGTGAATGTCATTCATGATGTTTTCATGCCGGATTTTATCACGGAAGTACCACTCGCGCCGAAAGAAATTGGAGGGGTGTTGAACCTTCGTGGACGCATAGTTACAGCCATCGATATCCGCGATCGCCTTGGGTTTCCAGCGCGCGAAAGAGGTGAAAGCTGTATGGCAGTTGGGATTGAACGCAATGGCGAATCCTATGGCCTGATCATTGACTCGGTCGGTGATGTGTTGAGTTTGGATAAGTCAGCGTTTGAACGCAATCCCGCGAATCTTGATCCACGCTGGAGGCAAGTTTCTGTTGGTGTGTTCCGGATGGATGAAGATCTATTGGTGATATTGGATGTTAACCTCGCGCTAGAATTCGATACAAACGGTGTGCAGGCGGCTTAATACCTGTCGTTTTCCTCCGAGCAACCAAGGGGGAGTGGATAAATGGGAGTGATGTTATGAAACAGTGTCTTGTCGTGGATGATTCTCGGGTCATTCGCAAAGTTGCACGACAAATCCTTGAAGAACTTAGCTTCGATATTGCTGAAGCTGGTGATGGACAGGAGGCTCTCGACCAATGTCGGAGCAGAATGCCAGAAGCTATTTTGCTCGATTGGAACATGCCGGTAATGAACGGCATAGATTTCTTGCGTGCACTACGCGCTGAAACAAATGGCTCACAGCCCGTGGTAGTTTTTTGCACAACTGAAAACGACATTACCCACATCACAGAAGCGATGCAGGCTGGCGCCAACGAATACATCATGAAGCCTTTCGACCGGGATATCATTGAAGCGAAATTCTCCGAAGTTGGGCTTGTCTAATCGCATGAATAATCTCGCACTAAACAGACAAGGCAGAAAAACTGCCTCTACTGATGGCCCCTACCGTGTTGTGATCATCGAAGATTCAGCGGTAATTCGCGGGATGGAGGCTAGATGGTTAAGCGAGGACCCAAACTTCGAAGTCGTGGCACGATATGCAAACGGAAAGATAGCAGTAGACCGCATTCACGAAGTTGACGCGGAAATTGCAATTCTGGACATTGAGATGCCGGAGATGGATGGGCTTACAGCTCTGCCACTCCTTCTCAAGAAAGTTCCTGACCTCAAAATTATCATGGCGTCGACACTTACTGTGCGAAATGCCGACATCTCAATGCAGGCGTTGTCGTTAGGGGCGGTTGACTACGTACCCAAACCTGAAACTGTTCGTGGCGTATCTGAATCTTCTGGGTTTCGACAAGAGCTCCTGGACAAGTTAAAAGTCCTTGGTGAGGCGGCGCGCAAATCCGGTCGACCTGGGCGTGGACGGTTTGTTGCTCAACCGAGAAAAAGTGCAGGTCATGTCGTAAATGGGAATCAATCGCTACAAAAAGCGTCGGCACACAAACCAACTATCCTTGCCATTGGATCGTCGACTGGTGGCCCGCAGGCTCTGATGAAACTTTTCACCGGACTTCGCGGTAAGATCAATTGTCCTATTGTTATTACGCAACATATGCCGCCGATGTTTACATCGATCATGGCTGAACACCTACATAAAGTATCGGGCTTACCTGCAAAAGAAGCGCAAGACCGTGAAGTCATCCGGAGCGGCACGATTTATATTGCGCCCGGTGACTACCATATGACGATTAATAAGTCCGGGACGCAGACGGTAATAAACCTCAATCAAGACGCGCCGGAGAACTTTTGTCGACCGGCGGTTGATCCGATGTTTCGGAGTTTAGCAAAGTCCTATGGATCAAGAGCTCTCTGTGTTGTGTTGACTGGCATGGGAAGTGATGGACAGAAAGGTGGCGAACATATCGTTAAGGCTGGAGGCACAATCATCGCTCAAGACGAAGCGTCCAGTGTCGTGTGGGGAATGCCGGGCGCCGTCGCGACGGCTGGCTTGTGCAGTGCAATTCTTCCGCTCGACAAAATAGGTCAAGCCGTGGAACGGTCATTTGAAGGGGTAGACCGATGACACCTAGTGATTTTCAATTTCTTGCCGATCTTGTCAAACAACGATCGGGCATCGTGCTGTCTGAGGAAAAAGGTTATCTTGTTGATAGCCGTTTAAACCCAGTGGCTCGTCAAAACGGCTTGGCAGACCTTGATGAATTGGTCGCTAAGTTGCGTGTTGCTTCTATTGGTCCGCTCGCTGATGCGGTGCTGGAGGCGATGACGACAAATGAGTCGTTTTTCTTTCGGGATAAGACACCGTTTGATAATTTTGAAAAACATATATTGCCGACATTTGCAGAGAACCGTGCTACCAAAAAACTGAGAATTTGGTGCGCTGCGGCGTCTTCCGGGCAAGAGCCCTATTCATTGGCGATGTTGCTCAAAGAAAAAGAAGGCACGGCTGACGCTTGGCAAGCGGATATCATCGGCACCGATATATCCAAAGATATTTTGGAAAAAGCAAAAGCTGGCCTTTACAGTCAATTTGAAGTCCAACGAGGGTTACCGATCCAACTGTTGGTGAAGTATTTCAAACAAGACGGTGAAGTTTGGGCAATTGATCCAGCTATTCGAGCTAAGGTCATATACAAATACTTCAATTTACTGGACAGCTTCGCTGCGCTGGGCAAATTTGATGTTGTGTTTTGCCGGAACGTCTTGATCTATTTTGATCAAGAAACCAAGAAAGAGATCTTTGAGAAGATCGCTAAAGTCATGCCGCCTGATGGCTTTTTGCTACTCGGGGCCTCGGAAACCACAATTGGCCTGACTGAGCGATTTAAACCGGTCAAAGGCCATCGAGGTCTCTATGCTTTAGATGGCGGAGAGACAACTAAGAGCGTGACTGCCCCAAATCAAATGAAGGCCGCCGCGAGCTAAGGGTTTCCATAACTCTCTATCTAAACCACCACAAAAAGAAAAAAGCCCATCATTTCTGATGGGCTTTTTTGATTTAGATAACCTGTTCGAAGAGTTTATGCCGCTTCGCTGGAATTTTCGACCGGGTCGCGCAACACATATCCGCGGCCCCAGACCGTTTCAATGTAGTGCTCTCCGCTTGTTGCTGCCGCTAGCTTTTTGCGTAGCTTGCAAATAAACACGTCGATGATTTTCAATTCTGGTTCGTCCATACCGCCATAGAGGTGGTTGAGGAACATTTCTTTGGTCAGCGTTGTTCCTTTGCGCAAAGAAAGCAGCTCTAGCATTTGATACTCTTTGCCGGTCAAATGAACG